>CAIRNL010000738.1 GCA_903879975.1 uncultured Chloroflexota bacterium
CACGATGATCACCGCAGGCATGGCCCAGGCCGTGTCCAGCAGCCAGTTCGGCGAGTTGAGGCCAATAAAGCCAAGCAGCTCATCCAACAGGCCATAGCGGGGATCGAAGATGTAAATCCAGACGATACCGATGGCAGCGCCGCTCAGCATGACAGGACTGAAAACGATGCTCCGCACCGTGTTGCGCCCGCGCAGCGCCTGATTGAGTAACAAGGCCATGGCCAATCCCAGCATGGCAGTCAACAGGACACTGGCAATCGTGAAGGTCAGAGTGTTCACCAGGATCAGTGCAAATTCCGGCTGGGTAAATAGGAAGCGATAGTTTTCCAGCCCTACCCAGGTTTTGACCGGAGCAAGCATGTCCCAGCGCACAAGACTCAAGTAGCCGTTGTAGAGGAGCGGCCAATAGGTGAAAACTGCAAATAAGAAGAGATTGGGACCCACCAACAACGCAAACAGGAGCCACTCGCGGCGTTCAGCAGAAGAAGCCAATGTTCTACGATGGTCCCGTACAGCCATGGGGTCCTGCCTATCTGGTATAGCAGTTGACTTTATAGTCCATAGGGTTAGGATAAGATAGGGTCTTATGCAGGAGTTTAACACAATATGAATGATACGTAAACTCATGATGCAAACCCACGGCATCCGCACGTACGCAGAAGTGAATTCTGTACTTTGCTGGAGCAGCGGGAACAACGGTCTGTGAGACCTGATACAGCCTGGGGAAGAATAGAGCGCGGCGGGCAGCCACCGACCAGACAACGACAAAACAATTGTCGATGGGAGAATTGCTGATTGTTGGTTGCTGACACAATGCCGCATCGTGTGGGACAGGCGAGCGCCGACACTTCGCAATCAACAATTTTCCCATCAATAATTCACCGATCGGCGACCCGTGACGTCAACCACTAGCCGGCGCCGAGCATCAGCCGATCGTTACCCATGCCTTTGTCTGCGCAGCTGCGTACATCGCCTCCATGACGGTACTGCGCGCTGCAGCTTCCTGGGCAGTGACCAGACGGTCGGTTGCTCCACCGGTGACGGCATCAAGAAAGAGTTCAAAAGCATGTGGCCACGCCGACGGCAACTTTACCCAGGGCGACTTGCCATCGGCTCCGTCGACACGGCTGCTCTTGAAGTAGAGCTGCTCCTCGCAAACATAGGCATGGCCCTCTGTGCCGCTGATCAAAGCCGTGACTGGATTTTGCACATCGACCCAACCGGCAGCTAGCGTTCCGACCACGCCATTGGCAAAGACCAGAAGGCCTTCGCCAAACTCGTCGGTCGGTCCATAGTTGGCGACCGCAGTATCCAGGGTCGACGTGACGCGCGCCACGTCTCCCATGAGCCACATCAAAATGTCCAACGAATGCGTGCCCAGGTCACCAAAGGCGCCAACGCCCGCCTGCGCCAGATCGGTCATCCACAGCCACTCGGTATCGAACCAGCGCCCCAGCGAACCGCTGTGGCAGTTGGAATGGCGCACACGCGTGATCTGCCCAAAGTTGCCCAGCCCGATCTGCTCGCGCAAGAACTGGTGGACAGGTTGGCCACGCATGAAGTAGCCGGTCTGAAAAATGACACCCGCTGCATCGATGGCGTCTGCCATGCGCTTTGCATCAGCACGGCCCATGCCCAGCGGCTTTTCAACGAAAAGATGCTTGCCAGATCCGGCCGCGGACAGCACCAACGGCTCGTGGCGGTCAGTTTCTGAACAGATGATGACGGCCGGAATCGCGCGATCTTCCCAGATCGCTTCCGGGGAGGTGACAACGGCAGCACCCAGTTCGGCTGCGCGGCGTTCGGCGCGGGCAAGGTCGTGGTCCCATACAGACTTGACGCGCACATCCTCGCGCGCCAAGATGCGCTTGATGAAGTTGGGCGTGTGGATGTGCGCAGCACCCACCAGGGCAAGTTCAAGAGGCGGCATGGCCAGCCTCCACGTTGGTCAGTTGCACCTCGCGACCCTCGACCTGGCTGCGGTAGATACCGTCCAGGATCGTCATAACCTGTAGCGACTGCTCCGGTGGCACCGGCGACGGTCGCCCTTCGTAGATCGCCTGCGCAAAAGCCACACACTCGGCAGCGTGCGGCTCCATGCTGTCCTGGGTGAGGCGCAAATTGCGATTGTAGAGTTGACGAGTCGTGTAGTTGGTATGGTAGATTTCACACTTCGGCCAGTGGCTGCCGCCCTCAGTGCCGTAGAGCCACATCTGCATGTCTTCACCTTCCGTGTCATGATGCAGCAGCCAGCTCACTTCGAGCATGAGGGTCGCACCGTTCTCGAAACGCACGAACGCCGCCGCAAAATCCTCGACGTCCATCTCTTTGGGAATCGGCGCATCGCGCCAGACGGCCCACGCGCCCTCACGCAGGGCCAGCGCCGTCCGTGAGGTGCCGGTAACAGCGGCAGGCTGCGGGTTGCCCATCAGCCATAGGGTCAAATCCAGAATGTGCACCCCAATGTCGATACCCGGACCGCCGCCGCTCAATTCACGACGGATGAAGGTCGCAGTGGGGATGAGCCCGTTGCGGCGCAGCATCCAGGAACGGGCGTGGTAGATGTCACCCAGAGCGCCGGCTTCAATCTCACGCTTCATGGCCTGCGAACTGGCCTTGAAGCGGAAGTGCTGAGCGGTCATGAGCAACTTGCCGGCACGGTCACGCGCCTCGATCATGAGGCGAATCTCGTCCGGCGTCGGCGCCAACGGTTTCTCGCAGATGACGTGTTTGCCGGCAGCCAGCGCCGACAATACCAGCGGTGTGTGCAGCCGGTTTGGCGTACAGATGTCGACAATGTCGATGCTCGGATCACCGAAGAGATCGTCGGTGTTGGTAGACAATTGCTCGACGCCATACTTGCGGCCAAAATCTTCCAGTGCAGCTGCGTTGACATCGGCCGCAGCAACGACCCGCGTATAGGGCGATGCTTCCCAGCCAGGCATATGGGTGCGC
>CAIRNL010000739.1 GCA_903879975.1 uncultured Chloroflexota bacterium
ACAGTAGGCGACGCGCGGCTCGATGCCCAGATGCTCGCGCATCCAGCGCTTGCCCAGCAGCACCTGGCGCACAAAGGATTCGCCGCCAGGCAGGTTCATGTCCGGCTGGATCACCATGCCGTTGACGACGTGCCAGCGCCCGCCATCGATGAACGCCTTGATGCGCTCGAAGAGCGCAGGATTCTCGGCCGCAATCCAGGCATAGACCTGCGCCTCGCCGCGCGTGAACTGAAAATCGGGAGATTCGGCCAATCGCTCCACCGCCGACTGGCTGGTGGCGAGTGCCTCGGCACGTCCCTCAGTCCAGCGCCAGAGCCAGACGGGGTCGAGATGCGCCTGGCCGATCATATGGACGGTCGTTCGCTGTGTCATGGTATTCCCTCCGCAAAGGCTGGCTGCAGAAACCTGCCAGTAGTTTACCAGATTTCGAAATTTTGGGATTTCATGATCGACACCAGAAAAGTACGCTATAGTGGGACAGCGCTGCCGTAATATCCTGTGGTTGCTTCCCAATCGATCGTATGCCAGTGACCCAAGCCGACGTTGCCCGATGGGCCGGTGTGTCCGTCAAGCAGGTCTCACGTGTCATCAATCATGAGGATCGCGTCTCCGCTGCCACACGTCAGCGTGTGATGCAGGCTGTCGCTGACCTGGGGTATGTGCCCAATGTTTGGGCGCAGCGCCTGGCACGCGGCTACTCGCAGTTGATTGGCCTCTGTTTCTACGATGCGACTGCAGCCTATATCGACGAAGTGCTGACGGCCATGTTGGACTTCGCAGACGTGCACGCATACCGTGTCGGCCTCTACCGCTTTGATCCGGCAAAAGAAGCAGACGTGGCACGCATGGTGGCGCTCACCGGCCCAATGCGCGTGGACGGCTTCGTGCTGACACCGCCCTGCGACAATGCCGCCGAGTTTATTGCCGCACTACAGCGCTCACATGTACCCTTCGTGATGCTGACGCCACACGATCGACGGAATGACGTCTCTTGGGTGGCTGCCACGACGGTATATTACGCGTGGGCTGACCGCCGGCGCGATCAAAGGGTGACGCAGGATACCTATGACAACGACTTCTCAGCCAGGCCAGATATCGCCGACGCCGATTCTGGCGCCCGAGTGGCTCAACGATCTGATTCTCTACGAGGTGGCGACAAAAGGATACACCTCTCCAGCCGGTCCGCAGTCGGGCACATTTGCTAGCTTGCAGAACCGCCTCCCCTATCTTGCCAACCTGGGCGTTACCGGCATTTGGCTGACCGGCCATTCGCTGGCACACCCGACGCACTTCTACAACGTATGGACGCAGTACGCTGTCACCGAGCCGGATAGGTTCGACCCGACGCTGGGCACTGCAGACGATTTCCGCGCGCGGGTCGATGCAGCCCACGCCCACGACATTAAGGTGTTGTTGGAGGTGGTCACCCATGGCGTGATGAGCGATAGCCCCCTCGTACGCGAGAAGCTACGTTGGTTCAAGGGTGGCTCCTGGGGCATGACCGATCAGCCACTGGATCCGTCCGTTGCGCGTCGGTGATACCACCGCCCATCTCCTGCCGATAGAAGCGAGAGCCGACCGGCAGGCCCCGCTCCCCTACCTGTATTGGAGCAGCAACGAGTGTTTGTTGATCGCTGGCAATCCCA
>CAIRNL010000740.1 GCA_903879975.1 uncultured Chloroflexota bacterium
CGTAATTCCATACGGTTGTTGGTCGTGTTACTGGATCGCCCGGTCAGTTCTTTTTTGTGTTTCCCGTGAATGAGGATGGCTGCCCAGCCTCCTGGTCCAGGATTGCCGATGCATCCGCCATCTGTATAGATCGTCACACTGGCGCCGTTTTCGCCCTGTTTCGCGATCATTCTGTTCGCTCCGAATCGTCTCCTGATAGGCTGTGGCTCGACTATCAGCCAGTTTACGGAATTGTACAGGTAAGCTTGCTTGTGACCCAAACCTGGCGATGGCTCCACATAGGCCAGCAGCTACAATCGGCTACGGCAACTGGGGTCGCCTTCAGTGCACAGAGGTGTTTCCTGCTCGGGAGCTTGCCTGTCCTGGCTGTGAAATAGCCCCCGGTGCAACCTTGTCTTGACAGGCTCTCTTTGCCCGGCTATACTGCCGCCATTGTGTAAGCTGGATTGCAACTGGTGAAACGATGCGCATTACCTGTACCCTTGCCAAGAACATCGCCGCAGCATGGGCCGCCGCTACGGCTGCGGCAGCTAGACGCGTGTCCCGGTAAGGGTGTGAACAACGCCTGCGCCGTGGACACGTCCACGGCGTTTTAGATTGGATGAACCGGTCAACGAAACGTCGTGGAACCTCCGTGCCACGACGTTTTTTGTTGGGCTTGCCTGCCGGGCAGCCCTGCAGCGGAGAAGGATTTGACAACCATGCAACTGACCATTGACGAAGTGCGCCACGTCGCTGAGCTGGCCCGGTTGGGCCTGACAGATGCAGAACTGACCCTGTACGCCGAGCAGTTGTCGGCGATTCTCGACTATGCCGAGATCTTGCAACAGGTGGATACCAGTCACGTTGCGCCGACGCCCTATGTGCTCCCGCTGCAAAATGTCATGCGCAGCGACGAGCCTGCAGCCTCGCTGGACAACGCCGTCGCCCTCAGCAACGCACCCGACTCCGCAGATGGTTTCTTCCGCGTGCGCGCTGTCTTTGAGGAATGATGATGAGCAAAACACTGCACGAACTGACCCTTCACGAGGCACTGGCCGGCATGCGCCAAGGTGACTTTTCGGCGGTCGACCTGACCCAGGCTCTGCTCGAACGCATTGCACGGCTGGATAGCCAGGTTAAAGCGTACCTGACCGTGACAGCGGCACTGGCCTTGGAGCAGGCCGCGCAGGCCGACGCACGTCGTGCCGCCGGCGAGGATGCACCGCTGCTGGGCGTGCCCTTGGCGATCAAGGATGTTCTGTGCACCGCAGGCGTGCGTACCACCTGCGGCAGCCGAATCCTGGAGAATTTTGTGCCGCCCTACACGGCTACTGCTGTTCAGCGCCTGGCCGATGCAGGGATGGTCATGTTGGGCAAAACCAACACCGACGAATTTGCCATGGGCTCCAGCACGGAGAACAGTGGGTACTTCCCCACGCACAATCCCTGGGACCTCGAACGCGTGCCCGGTGGCAGCAGTGGCGGGTCGGGTGCAGCCGTGGCGGCGCAGGAGACGCTGGCCGCGCTCGGCACGGACACGGGCGGCAGTGTGCGCCTGCCTGCTTCTTACTGCGGCGTCGTTGGGCTGAAACCGTCCTACGGACGGGTGAGCCGCTATGGGCTGGTGGCCTACGGCAGTAGCCTCGACCAAGTGGGCGTGCTGGCCAAGGATGTGCGCGATACGGCGCTGCTTCTCTCTGTGATAGCGGGTCACGATCTCTACGACAGCACCAGCGTGTCAGCGCCCGTGCCCGACTTCACGGCCGCTCTGACCGGCGACGTGCGCGGGCTACGCATCGGTCTGCCGGACGAGTACTTCATTGCCGGTGTGCAGCCTGACGTAGAGGCAGCCGTGCGCCGTGCAATCGATGTGCTGGGGGAAATGGGCGCTGAGATCGTGCGCGTGTCATTGCCTAATACGGACAAGGCGTTGCCCGTTTACTACCTTGTGGCTACAGCTGAAGCGAGTGCCAATCTGGCGCGTTTCGACGGCGTTCGCTACGGCTACAGCGCCGGCGCCGACAGCATCCAGGACAACTACCGGCAGTCGCGCGGCCAGGGCTTTGGCGCTGAGGTCAAGCGACGTATCATGCTCGGTACCTACGCCCTCAGCGCTGGCTACTACGATGCCTACTATCTGAAGGCACAACAGGTGCGCACGCTGATCAAGCAGGATTTCGAGGCAGCGTTCGAGCAGGTGGATGTCATTGCCTGCCCGGTGGCCCCCACCACGGCCTTCCGAATCGGCGAAAAGGCCAATAACCCCCTTGAGATGTACCTGAGCGATGTGTTCACAATGACACTGAACCTGGCGGGGATGTGTGGCATCAGCGTACCGTGTGGATTTGACGGCGCTGGCCTGCCGATTGGCCTGCAGATCATGGGGCCGCATCTCGGCGAAGAGGTCGTGCTCCGTGCAGCACATGCCTACGAGCAGGCGACAGTGTGGCATAGCCGGTGGCCCGAGCCAGCCGTGGCGCAGAGGTAGGATGTGCTTCATTCCAAGCCCGTGTCTGGATTGAGACGCCGGTCCATCGCAGCAAGGATCGCTGTACAGGGTGAAAAAGGTATGTGGAGAATGGTATTGAACACCGGAGGGCGAGGCGCCGGAGTGGGAGGCCTGGCTACAGCTAGCTGCCGGCAATCTGCGAGTTGAGCTGGATCGCAGATTGTGAGCGGCAATCACTGGCTGTGGTCGCAGTGCGACGGCGCGGGAACTATCCTTTGCGGCGTCGCGTTCGGAAGTAGGCTTTCTTCACCGAAAATTGAGTTCTCTCACCAGAAAGGTGTTCACTCATGCAATCGCTCCCATTTTCAATCCAGGGTCTCGCCACTGGCACCCAAATGACCGGCCTCAACGGGACGCGAACCGGCATGCGTCCCATGAGCAGCCGGCTCAGCCAGCGTGTGCTTGCCGTGCCGCCATCCGGCATCCGCAAATACTTTGACATCGCCGCTACGATGGAAGATGTTGTCAGCCTGGGTATCGGCGAACCGGACTTCGTGACGCCGCCGCCGATTCTTCAGGCCGGTTTGCTGAGCTTGCAGCGCGGCCACACCTCCTACACTTCCAATTCCGGCATGTACGAGCTGCGCGAGGCCGTGGTGCACAATCTGCGCCATCGCTATGGCGCCGCCTCCTACGACCCTGATAAGGAAGTGCTCATCACGGTCGGCGTCAGTGAGGCGATGTATCTGGCCATGCAGGCAATTCTCGACCCGGGCGATGAGGTCATCGTGCCGCAGCCCTGTTTCGTGAGCTACACGGCCAGCGTGATCCTGGCCGGCGGCAATGTCGTCGATCTGCCCACCTATGCGGAGGACAACTTCGAGATCCGTCCCGATGCCATCCGCGCAGCCATCACGCCGCGTACCAAGGCGTTGCTGATCGGTTTCCCCAACAATCCTACCGGCGCAGTGATGGACCTGGACGGTATGCTGGAAATTGCTCGCGTTGCTGAGGAGCATGACCTGCTCGTCATCTCAGACGAAATTTACGACCGCCTCGTCTATGGCAGCCACCACCATATCATGTTTGCTGCGTTGCCGGGCATGGCCAAACGGACGATCCACCTGGGCGGCATGAGCAAGGATTACGCGATGACCGGCTGGCGCATCGGCTATGCGACAGGCCCGGCCGATCTCATCGGCGCCATGCGCAAAATTCATCAGTACCTGATCATGTCGGCGCCCACCGTGGGGCAGGAAGCGGCGCTGGCAGCGTTCACTGATCCGGCCACTGAGGAATATGTCCAGCAGATGCTGGGCAGCTACGACCGCCGCCGCCGCCTCATCCACGAGGGTCTCAATGAGATTGGCTTGGATTGCTTCGAGCCAAAGGGGGCGTTCTATGCCTTCCCGAGCGTGAAGTCGACGGGGTTGAACGAGCACGAGTTCTGCGAACGCCTGCTGGTGGAAGAGCACGTGGCCGTGATCCCGGGCAGCGCGTTCGGTAAGGGGGGCGAGGGGCACATCCGCTGCGCCTATGCGGCCAGCATCGACCAGATTGAGACGGCGCTGGAGCGCATGTACCGCTTCGTACGCCGGCAAGGCTAAAATGCAATGATGACAGGATGAGGGGGTACCAAATGAGGGACTCCGTATTCCTCACCTCCCCCCGGCCATCTTCATTCTGTCATCCTCCTTGTAGTGCCTGCTTGACTTCTTCCTCCAGACACACCTTGAAGATCTCCAAGAATGTCACGGGTTGCTTGAAGTTTTGCAACTCGATCCGCCGGTTGAGGGCGCGTACTTCAGCGTGTAGGCTGGACAACTGTGCTTGCCAGCGTGCCTCGACCTGTTCGCATGCCAGGCTGCCTTCGGCGTTCCTGAGTGCAGCCGAATAGTCGGTGGCAGCGCGCTGGATCTTGCTGCGCAGAGCGTCAATTGCAGCCAGCACCGCATTGCGGTCGGAGATCCAGGCTGGCACCAACTCATTGTTTTTGAGCAGCGAGTTTGCCATCTGCATCTCGGTCGGGACGTACGGCTCGGCCGCCGCACCAAGCGGTTTCCCCCTGCCGCGCAGGTTTTCGAACTGGCCGTTGCGCATGGCTTCCTCGATGCGCTGGCTGATCAGATCACTCCACTGTTCCGGCGTGCGCCAGACGGAGCGCTGTTCCAGCTGGGTGTCAGCTGCTGCGTCGTGATAGGCATGCGCCTTGGCGCGCGGGTCGAGGCTTGAATCGCTCATTTTTCTTTCTGTGCTTCCTCCGTGGTCGCTTGCCCAATATCTGCTGTGTACATACCCTGGTATGCGCCATTGTACAGCAGGTTCCCGCGCGCCGGCAGAGGCGATCTGGAATGTTGTTTGGTTTGTGATACAGCGGTTCCAAAGCAGTCAGGCAGAGACGCGCAGATCTGGCGGTTGGGAAAGCATACTGCCGTTAGGTACAATAGACACACGGGGTATCCACCGATCACGGGAGCGAGTGAGGACAACGTGCCAGGGCAATTGCAGCCTCTGTGGTTCGATAAAGAGGGACGGCTACGCGCCGGCTATCGCGTTACTATCTTCTTTATCCTGTGGGGGTACGGGCCAGCGCTTGCCCACTGGATGTTGGAAACGACGCTGTTGCGCTCGTCCCGCGCAGAGTGGCTCTGGGCAGAGAGCATTTTTCTCAATTTGCTACGGCTGGCTGTCATCTTGCTTGCCGGTTGGTGGATGGCACGCATCATCGACCGCCGCCCCTTTGCCAACTATGGCTTTCACCTGTCGAAGCGCTGGTGGATGGATTTCGCGTTTGGACTGCTGCTGGGTGCAACGTTGATGGCACTGGTCTTTGCGGTCCAGTGGGCGGCCGGCTGGGTCACGGTCGATCGCTTCTGGCGAGCGGACCCACCGACCATTTCCTACTGGGCGGCCTTCATGGCGCCACTCGTCCTGTACATCGTTGTCGCCGTAGCAGAGGAATTGCTGACACGGGGCAACCAGATCATCAACTTGACCGAAGGCATCATGCCACTGGGGTACGTGCCAGCTGTCCTGTTGGCCTGGGCTCTCTCGTCGGCGATTTTTGGCTTGCTCCACCTGTTCAATCCGTACAGCACCTGGGTCAGCACCATGAACCTGACACTCATGGGCTTCATGTTTGGTCTGGGCTTTGTGCTGACGGGCGAGTTGGCATTGCCAATCGGTCTGCATCTGACCTGGAACCTGGTACAGGGCAACTTTTTTGGCTTTCCCGTCAGTGGCAAGATGCAGCACGGCACGACTTTTGTGAGCATTTACCAACAGGGGCCGGACTTATGGACGGGTGGGTTGTTTGGGCCGGAAGCTGGGCTGCTGGGTATTCTGGCCACAGTTGCGGGAATGTTGGCCATTGTCGGCTGGGTGCGCTGGCGTTACGGCGATCTATCGCTGCGGCGCCTGGCCGTGAAACCATCACATGAAGGAGAAGCAGTGTGACGAAGAAGCTTTGGGGCGGGCGCTTCACGGGCAAGACCGACCCGTTGATGGAGAAGTTCAATGCATCGATTGTGTTCGATCGACAGATGTGGCGCGTCGATCTGCGCGGGAGTCAGGCCTACGCCCGTGCCCTGGAACGGGCTGGCTTGCTGACGCAATTCGAAGCAGAACAGATCGTCGACGGCTTGGAACGGGTGGCTGGGGAATGGGAACGCGGCGAGTTTGTCATCGTCGAGGGCGACGAGGATATCCATACGGCCAACGAACGGCGGCTCACCGAACTGATCGGCACTACCGCAGGCAAACTGCACACCGGCCGCAGCCGGAATGACCAGGTTGCCACCGATGTACGTCTGTGGCTGCGCACGGAGATCGAGCTGCTGCGCCGCCACCAGCGCGATCTGATCGCCGCTGCTGTCGAGCGCGCCGCTGTAGAGATCGATATCCTCATGCCCGGGTACACACACCTGCAGCCCGCACAGCCCGTACGCTGGAGTCACTGGCTGCTCAGCCATGTGTGGGCATGGCAGCGCGATGCCCACCGACTGGACGAACTGGCCACACGCGTCAATGTGATGCCCCTGGGCAGCGGCGCGTTGGCTGGTAACCCGTTCGCTATCGACCGAGTGCGCCTGGCCGAAGAACTGGGCTTTGACGCCATTACCTATAACAGTATGGACGGCGTGAGCGACCGCGACTTCATCGCCGAGTTCCTCTTCTGGGCTGCGCTGACCATGATCCACCTGAGCCGCTTTGCCGAGGACCTCATCGTCTACAGCAGCCACGAGTTCGGCTTTGTGACGCTGGCCGATGCTTACAGCACGGGCAGCAGTCTCATGCCGCAGAAGAAGAATCCCGATGCCTTGGAGTTGCTGCGCGGGAAGTCGGGTCGCTCCATGGGGCAACTGACCGGACTGATGGCGACGCTCAAGGGACTGCCGAGCACCTATAACAAGGACTTGCAGGAAGACAAAGAACCGCTCTTCGATGCTGTGGCCACGCTCAGTGGCTCGCTGCAGATTGCCTGTGGCGTGCTCGCAACGCTGACCGTGAACCCGCCATTCATGCGCGCTGCCCTGGTGCCAGAGATGCTTGCAACGGACCTGGCTGAGTACCTGGTGCGCAGGGGCGTGCCCTTCCGCGAGGCGCATCATGTGGCCGGCGCCGCTGTGCAGATGGCGGAACTCCAGGGGGTTCCGCTGTCGGAACTGGAACTGGCCGACCTGCAGAAACTGCATGGCACCTTCGATGCCGACGTCGCCGAGGTTTGGAGCTTTGATCGCAGCGTGGAGCGCCGTGATGTCGATGGAGGGAGCAGCCGGCGCGCGGTGCTGGCCCAAATCGCTCACCTGCGTACGTGGCTGGCAGGTGGCTAAGCGCGTTAAATCGTTTGACAATGCAGATAAACTTTGTTACGCTTGCGAATGGGCGAAAGCAAGTACCGGTTTTGACCGGGAGCTCCTTTGACATGGAACTTGCTTTCGTGGTACACCCTTAGCGCAGTTATCTGAATCTTTCTGGGTTTCGCCGGCGAAAAGAGCTACAAGCATCCGCGTTTCGTGCAGCATGTCCCTTCCCATGCCTTGCGTCGAAATCGGTTGGGCCGTGTGGAACGCATCAGAGCCTTCATTTCGGTTCTCAACTCAATGGATCGTCGGATTACAAGATAGATGGAGATCGCCTAGATGCCAAAACTGCTCGAGGTGAGGAATCTGAAAACCCAGTTCTTCACACAAGATGGCGTGGTACATGCCGTGAACGGCATCTCGTACTACGTCAACACCGGGGAAACCGTCGCCATCGTCGGGGAATCGGGCTCTGGCAAGAGCGTCGGCGTGATGTCGCTGATTCGCCTGATCCCCCAACCCCCCGGTAAGATTGTCGACGGCGAAGTGATCTTTGACGGCCAGGATCTGTTGAAGCTCGGCGAAGACGAGTTGCGTGATATCCGCGGCAACCGCATTGCTATGATCTTCCAGGATCCGATGACCTCGCTGAACCCCGTGCTCACGATTGGGCGCCAAATCACCGAGGCGCTTGAACTTCACCTCAACATGAACAAAGAGCAGGCGCGCAAGCGAGCCGTACAACTGCTGGAGATGGTCGGCATCCCCGGCGCTGAATCGCGCCTCGATGACTACCCACATCAGTTTTCTGGTGGCATGCGCCAACGTGTGATGATCGCCATGGGGCTGAGCTGCAATCCGCAGTTGCTCATCGCTGACGAGCCTACGACCGCACTCGATGTGACGATCCAGGCCCAGATCGTCGACCTGACGCGGCGCCTGCAGGACGAATTGGGCATGGCCATCATTTGGATTACCCACGATCTGGGTGTGGTCGCTGGTATGGCCGACCGCGTTATTGTTATGTACTCGGGCTTCATTGTCGAGGAAGGCAACGTCAATGATTTGTACGGCAAGCCACGCCATCCGTACACTTTGGGACTCCTGCGCTCTATCCCGCGCCTTGACCTGGGGCGCCAGAAACGCCTGATCCCGATTGATGGCCTACCGCCAGACCTGCTGGAGCCACCGACGCATTGTCCCTTTGCGCCCCGCTGTAGCTTCGTGCAGGATAAATGCTGGCAGGAGAATCCTCCCCTGGTCGAAGTGACACCAGGCCATAAGGCCGCATGCTGGGTCGACCTTTCCAATGTCCAAGTCCAGGTGACTGCAAAAGAGGAAGTTGCATCATGAGCCAGGTCAATGGGGGCGCAAGCGCAAACGGGAAGCCGCGCGATGTCTTGCTGCAGGTCAACGACCTGCAGATGCACTTTCCAATCACGAAAGGCATTATCTTTCAGCGCCAGGTGGGGGCGATCAAGGCAGTCGATGGCATCGACTTCTCCCTCTATCGCGGCGAGACGTTGGGGTTGGTGGGTGAATCGGGCTGTGGCAAGTCGACGACGGGTCGTGCAATCTTGCAGCTCTACCGGCCAACCAACGGCGCAGTGCTTTTCGAGGGCCAGGATCTGACCAAGACCAAGGGAGAAGATCTGCGAAAAATGCGCCGGCGTATGCAGATGATTTTCCAGGACCCCTATGCCTCGCTCAACCCACGCATGACTGTGGGAAGCATCGTTGGCGAACCGCTTGAGGTACACAGCATCGGTAAAAGCAAAAAAGAGCGACAGGATCGTGTCCAGGAGCTGCTCAAGATCGTTGGCCTGAATCCATACTTCATCAACCGCTATCCGCATGAGTTCTCTGGCGGCCAGCGCCAGCGCATCGGCATCGCCCGAGCTTTGGCCGTGAACCCCTCCTTCATTGTCTGTGATGAGCCGATTTCGGCGCTGGATGTCTCGATTCAGGCACAGATCATCAACCTGCTGGAAGACTTGCAGGAAGAATTCAATCTGACCTATCTGTTCATCGCTCACGATCTCTCGGTCGTGCGCCATATCTCAGACCGCATCGCAGTCATGTACCTGGGCAAGATCGTCGAAATCGCCGAGCGCGACGAACTGTACGCCAAGCCCATGCATCCATACACACAGGCGTTGCTTTCGGCCGTGCCGATCCCGGACCCGGCCATTGAAAGCCAGCGCAAACGCATTATCCTCGAAGGCGATGTGCCGAGTCCGGCGAATCCACCCAAGGGCTGCCATTTCTCGACGCGCTGCCCCAAGGTGATGGATATCTGCCGGCAGGACGAGCCGGCCTTCAAAGACTATGGCGGCGGCCATTTTGCAGCTTGCTATCTGTACGAAGAAGGTGTGACGAAGAGTTCGTGAAACTCATCTGCTGGGCAGCGTCATGTAGCATGATGCTGCTGGCCAAGGTGTGTTCATAAAATTTACTGGTTCACTGTTTTCAGAAGGAGACACCATGAAAACAAAGAAGTTTCTAGTGCTGGCGCTTCTGACGATCCTGGCACTGATCGTTAGCGCCTGTGCAGCCCCAGCTGTTGCCCCAGGGGCAGCGCCAGCTGCAGGTGGAGAGACTGCGAGCAGTGGTGCTGAAGAATACACCACCCCGCACCCTATTCTGAGCGACGCCAAAGTCCGTCAGGCGCTGGCCTACTGCATCGACCGCCAGTCCCTGATCGCCTCGGTCTATCCGTATGTCGAGGACGGCTCTGGCTTGTTGATGGACAGTTTCTTGCCCAAGACACACTGGGCGTACAGCGGCCCCTACACCGACCTGCCCATGTACGATCCTGATGCCGGCAAGGCACTCCTCGACGAAGCTGGCTGGACGCAGGCCGATGGCGCACCCGTGCGCACCAACGCCAATGGCGACCTGCTCGTGCTCAAGTTCGCTACGACGAGCGCACAGTTCCGCCAGACCTGGTCCGCCGTCATGATCCAGAACCTGGCCGACTGCGGCATCCAGATCATCCCAACCTACGCGCCTGCTTCCTGGTGGTTCGGTGACACGACGGGCCTTGCCCGCCGCGACTTCGAACTGGGCGCCTTCGCCTGGGTCGGTCAAACTGAGCCGGCGGGCCGCTCCCTGTACGCCTGCGATCAGATTCCGCTGCCTTCCAATAACTGGGAAGGTCAGAACTATATGGGCTGGTGCAACGAGACGGCGAGCAAGGCCATCGTGCAGGCCACCAATACGCTGCTGCGCGAAGATCGTGTGGCGGCTTACAACACCGTCCAACAAGAGTTCGCCAAGGATGTTGTCTCGATTCCAGTCTTCCAGCGTGCCGAAGCCGAAGCCTGGAGCTCGAATCTGACCGGCATCCGCCCCGATGCGACCGAGTACGCTACGGCCAACATTGCAGAGTGGGCGCTGGCTGACGGTGGCGACACCATCGTGATCGGTATGACGCAGGAACCGGACAGCCTGTGGGCAACGATCTCCTCAATGGCGGCATCTGCCATCGTGCGCATGGCGATTGACAACGAGCGCACCTGGACGCAGTATGACTACGACTTCCAGTCCCGCATGCAGACCGAACTGAGCACGCTCGAATCCGGTCTGGCCGTGAACAACGATGTCGAGGCGAATGCAGGCGATATGGTCTACAACGTCGCCGGCGAGCCGGTCGCTCTGGAAGAAGGCGTGCAGGTCTTTGACAAGGACAACAACGAAGTGACTTTTGACGGAACTACCCCGGTGCCGATGAAGCAACTCGTTGTAACCTACCAGATGAATCCATTCACCTGGAGCGATGGAACACCTGGCACGATTGCCGATTTCGAACTGTCGCAGACGATTGACTGCAACCCGGACTCGGGCGCTACAACCTTCACGACCTGCGAATCGATCCAGGAAGTTGCTTGGGGCACCGACGCACTCGAGTATACCGTGACCTACCTGCCCGGCGTGCAGACGCCCACGTACATGCTGGCACCGTTCGCCCCGTATCCCAGCCAGCGTGTGATCTCTGATGGTCGTGTCCTGGCCGACGTGCCGGCTGCCGAGTGGCAGACGCTGCCCGAGGTGACCGAGCTGCCTCTGTCCTGGGGTCCCTATATGGTGAAGGAATGGAACAAGGGGCAGAGCATCGTCCTGGAAGCTAACCCCTACTACGAGGGTGAAGTGGCAACGCCGAACGTGATCTTTGTCTTCGTGGCCGATACCAATCAGGCCGTCGCACAGCTGCTCAACGGCGACGTCGACTACATCGATGACTCGACCCTGGGCGCCGGCGCCGAAGTCCAGACTGTGATCGATGCTGCCAACAGCACCGGCAATGTCCAGTATGAAATTTCTGGCAGTGCCACCTGGGAGCATATCGACATCAATTTGTTCACCAAGTAAGGCTGGTAAGCAGGAACCAGGGTTCTCTAAGAATCCTGGTTCCCTTCCGGTTCTGCCTGAAGCAGCAAATGGGCAGGCCTGCTGTGTGCTGGTCTGCCCGTTTTTGCAGGGTCGTACCTTTGAACGGACTATCCCATTCATGACAGCATATCTCATCCGTCGCCTCTTCCAGATGGTGATCGTTGTCTTCGTTGTCTCCCTCTTCATGTTTTTTCTCTTCAACATTGCGCCTGGCGGTCCCCTGACGGGTCTGCAACAGCAACAGCGCCGCATTACGCCGGAAGAGAAGGCGCACATCCGCGCCCAATATGAGCTGGATCTTTATTGGCCGGTGCGCTACCTGCGCTGGCTTGTGGGTCAACCACAGGGTCCGCTGGTCATTGACGGTCAGGAATGGTTCGCCAATGTCCCCATGGGCTGCTATTTGGAGGCAACACCAGAAGAGGGCGGGGGCTGTAAGGACTACGTCTACCTCGCTGAAATGCCTGAGTTACATCCGCCCATCAAGAGCAGTCGCGGGATTCTCTTTGGCGATTTCGGCAATTCGACGGTGGTTCAGGCGGGCCGGCCGGTGTGGGATTTATTGGCGAGTCGCCTATGGGCGACGGTCGAGTTGCAGGTCATCTCACTCGTACTGGCGTTGGTCATCGCAATCCCGCTGGGAATCTACAGCGCGGTTCACCAATATTCGAAATTTGACTACACCTTTACGACAGCCGCGTTTGTCGGCTCGTCCATGCCAACATTTTTCTTTGGATTGCTCTTTATTCTGCTCTTCACTGTTCTGGCGGGACGTGTTCAGGAGATGTGGCCCTGGTGGCCAACGTTGCCACCGGGACTGCGCGAGGCTGTACGCCCGTATGACGTCGCCAGCTGGCTGCGTGTCCAGCCAGGGACACCTCTGGACCGCTTCCTGCATTTGCTGATGCCGGTGGCGGTGTTGACCATCTTCAGTGTAGCAGCCTGGAGTCGTTTCCTGCGCTCGTCCATGCTCGAAGTACTGCGCCAGGATTACGTGCGTACCGCGCGCGCCAAGGGGCTGGTCGAGCGCCTGGTTATCAATAAGCACGCGCTGCGCAATGCCCTCATTCCCTTTATTACGATCCTGGTGCTGCAAATCCCTGTCTTTTTTGCCGGCGCCATCGTGACGGAGACGGTTTTTGCTTGGCCGGGCATGGGACGCCTCTATTTTGACGCGCTCAACCGCTCGGATTACAACATCGCGCTGGCCTTTATCTACGTCACGACGATCCTGACCGTCTTTGCAACACTGCTGGGTGACATCCTCTATTCGGTCGTCGACCCGCGTATCCGGTATTCTTAGCGAGGTGCTGCTGTGACTGCAACTGCAACTGCTGACCCCATGGCTCTCGCCAAGATCTCGCATAAGGGCAAAGAAGAGAGCCAGTTCCAGATCGTCCTGCGTCGCTTCATGCGCCACAAGTTGGCGGTGGCCAGTGTGGTGGTGATCGTCATCATGTTCATCGGCGCCCTGCTGGCACCCTATGTCGCGCCCTTCCCGCGCGATGCCGTCGATATTGCCGTTGCCACGCGCCCTGGCCCTCCCGGCACGATGAGCAGCACCGGAGAGATGCATCCACTGGGGGTCGATCACCTGGGCCGCGACCTGTTCACGCGCCTGCTCTACGGCGCGCGCGTGTCGCTTTCTATCGCCTTTATTGTGGTAATTGTCTCCGAGCTGTTTGGCGTCATTCTGGGCGCCATAGCCGGTTTCATGGGCGGCTGGTTCGATACCTTCATCTCCCGCCTGGTCGAGTTTCTCCTGTCGATCCCGACGTTGCCGATTTTGCTTATCACGGCGTCGATCCTCATCAAGACCGATGCCCAGTTACCCCTGCCAGATGTTGTCACGGGCTTTGTCTCATGGATGCTGGCCGCGCCACAACAGGAAGCCAACAAGGTCATTGTCCTGATGGTGATCCTGATCCTGCTGGGCTGGACGGGCGCCGCGCGCCTGATGCGCGGCATGGCCCTGACGCTGCGCAACCAGGATTTTGTCGAGGCGCTGCGCGCCGTGGGCGCTTCCAACACGCGCATTATGTTCCGCCACATTATTCCCAACGGCATTGCACCGATCCTGGTCAACGCCAGCCTGGGACTGGCCGGCATCGTCATCGCTGAGGCGACGCTGAGTTTCCTGGGTGTGGGGGTGCAAGAGCCGACACCGTCGTGGGGCAATATGCTTTCTACCGCACAAAGTTATATGTTCCAGCACCCGTGGCTGCCCTTGGTGCCAGGTATCCCGCTCTGTCTGGTGACGATTGCATTCAATTTCATCGGCGACGGCTTGCGCGATGCTCTGGACCCGCGCTTGAAGCGCTAAGCGTCCACTGGATTTGTTCGGAGACCTATGTCCAATTCTTCCAATAACAACCGCCCCTTGCTCGAAGTCAAGGGCTTGAAGACTTACTTCTACACTGAAGACGGTGTGGTGCAGGCAATCAATGGCGTCGATTTCACGATCCAGCCCGGCCAGATCATGGGCTTGGTCGGTGAGTCGGGCAGCGGCAAGAGCGTGACTTCCCTTTCGATCATGCGGCTGTTGTCGGCATCCGGCAAGATTGTCGCCGGTCAGATCCTGTTCGGTCAAGAGGACCTGACCCAGCTCAACGAGCAGCGGCTTCTCGAAATCCGCGGCAATGAGATCTCGATGATCTTCCAGCAGCCCACGAGCTGTCTCAATCCTGTCTTTCGCATCGGCGATCAGATTGCCGAGGCAATCCTCACCCATGCCAAAATCAGCAAGACGGAAGCCAAGCGGCAAGCAATCGAGATGTTGCGCACGGTTGGGATCCCTGACCCGACGAAGCGCGCCGAAGCCTATCCGCATGAAATCTCTGGCGGTCAGGCGCAGCGCGTCATGATTGCCATGGCGTTGGCGACCAAGCCCAAGCTGCTCATTGCCGATGAGCCGACAACGGCGCTCGATGTGACGATCCAGTCCCAGATCCTCGATCTGATGCGTAATTTGCGCTCCGAGATGGGTACGTCGATCCTCCTGATCACCCACGACATGGGCGTGATTGCCGAGATGTGTGACAATGTGGCCGTCATGTATGCTGGACAGATCGTTGAGTACACAGATGTGATCTCGCTCTTCGATGGGCAGCTTCATCCCTACGCCGAAGGGTTGTTGGCGGCGATTCCCGTGCTCGGCCTGGTGCAGAAGCATCTGGCCGTGATTCCGGGCTCAGTGCCAAACCTGGTCGATCTTCCTCCTGGGTGCAAGTTTGCGCCACGTTGCCCCTATGCGCGCGATCTGTGTACCGCCAGTGAGCCGCGCCTCTACCCAGCGAAGCCTGGACATCTGGTGCGCTGCTTCATGCGTGACCCGGAGACGGCGCAGCACTGGGCGGGCGTCCAGCGGGCAACCTGGCAGTTCGGCGGCGACGAAGTCCTGGTGCCAGGCGAACAGGGCACCGCCACGAGCCAAGATCAGGTGGCGTTGGGCGTGTCTGATCGTGATATAACTTTTACCGACCAGGGACTGAGCCTTGAAGAGTAACAGAGTAAGCACGTAGTGCTGGGAAATGCATATGGCTGCTTCGGTTCATGTAGCACAAAAAGACCTTTTGGTCGTTCAGAATCTCAAGACCTACTTTCCGGTTCGCTCCGGGGTGTTTCAGCGCATCTCAGCCTGGGTGAGGGCGGTCGATGACGTCAGCTTCACAGTCAGGGAAGGCGAAACGTTTGGCCTGGTAGGCGAGTCCGGCTGTGGCAAGACGACGGTCTCACGGTCGATCCTGCGCCTGATTCCTTCGAATGCAGGCACGGTCTTCTTCGATGGGCAGGATGTCTTCAACCTGCGCGCCAACGAACTCAAGGCGCTGCGCCGCAATATGCAGATCGTCTTCCAGGACCCTTACTCGTCGCTAGATCCGCGCATGCCGGTGGGCGACATTATTGCCGAAAGCCTGCTGATCCACGGCGTGAAGGACCGCAGGCAGCGCAATGCTGTCGTGCAGGAGATGCTGGCCAAGGTGGGACTCAATCCCTACCACGCGCATCGCTATCCGCACGAGTTTTCTGGCGGACAGCGCCAGCGTATCGGCATTGCGCGCGCGTTGGCGCTCAATCCACGCTTTATTGTCTGCGACGAACCGGTTTCCGCGCTCGATGTGTCGATCCAGTCGCAGATTCTCAACCTGCTCAAGGATTTGCAGCGCGAGTACGGCTTCTCTTATCTCTTCGTCGCCCACGATCTCAGTGTCGTCGAGCATATCAGTGACCGTGTCGGCGTGATGTACCTCGGCAAACTGGTCGAGTTGACGGGCCGTGAGGACCTCTATCGCGAGCCGTTGCATCCATATACCCAGGCACTCATGTCGGCCATCCCTGTGCCCGACCCGCGCCGTCGCCGTGAACGGATCGTGCTCAAGGGAGAGGTGCCGTCGCCGCTCAACCCGCCGTCTGGTTGCCGCTTCCACCCGCGCTGCCCGATCGCCCAGGATATCTGCAAGCACGAAGAGCCGGCCTTCGAAGAGAAGCGCCCCGCTCACTTTGTCGCCTGCCACCTGGTAGAGCAGGGCGGGCGCAGCACGCCCATCAATTGATGGGGCGTGTGACTCTCAATGGTGATCGCTCAGTTCACCCACCCGCTGCGCTGTACAAGAGCAGCGAGTGGGTGAACTGGTGGTTGGCTTTATCCGATCTACTTCCTATTCTCTGTGCGTTCCACGAAAGGAGATCTGTTATGAATAGACAGTGGCGTGTGGTGCTGGCTCTGCTGGCCATCGCGGTCGTCGTGCTGTCGGCATGTACAGCGCCGGTAGCGCCTCCCGCAGCCCCGGCTGGAGAGGCCGCCGCTGGCGGCGAAGCCGTCGCTGCAGACAAGGTGTTGCGGATCAATCTCGGCACCTTCCCGGATATGCTCGATCCGCAGAAGAGTTCATTCGTGAACGAGATTGCCAATCTCAAGCTGGCCTACGAAGGTCTGACCCGCCAGGATGCCGAGCTGGCCACGGTGCCGGCAGCCGCCGATTCGTGGACCTATAACGACGATGCGACGCAGTTGACCTTCACCCTGCGTGAAGGCCTCCTGTACAGCGACGGCTCGCCGCTGAACGCCGAACGCTTCGCTTACTCGATCCGCCGCAATATTGACCCGACCACCGCCGGCGAGTATGCCGCAATCACGGACGAAATTGCCGGCGCGCCGGAATGGCGCGGTTGTGGCGAGGAC
>CAIRNL010000741.1 GCA_903879975.1 uncultured Chloroflexota bacterium
AGACGGTTGTATCGATGGCGCGTGAGGTTGCCTGCATCTCGCCTACCTGGATGACCGGCGAAGTCGGCAGGGCAGTCGGAGGCGGTGGCGCAATGATCGGTGGCGTCGGAGTCTCGGTGGCCGGAAACGGCGCAATCGGTGACGGCAGTGGCAATGTCGCCGCAGGCAGAGGCGTCGGCGGCATGAATGGCGTCGGCGTCGGTGGGCTGGCGACACTCGGAATGAAAATTGCTGTCGCTGTCAGCGCGCTGGCTGTCGGGTCGGTGGCCATATCGCCAGGACCTGATGCCTCCTGCGGCGGCGCCGAGATGAGCGGAAGCTGTACTGCCGATGTTGCAGTCCACTCTGCGGGCTGTATGCCGCCTTCCAGCGGCGCGCTGGGATTGGGCGTTGCTCCAGTCTGTGCAGCGACAATGGCCAGCGAGGTCGCTGAAAACGCCACCTGTGTCAGCATGTCTTGTGCAACATTCGTGGCGCGCCTGTCGGGCGTAGCCGTGGGCGCAGTGGTCACGGCGGTTGCAGTGACGGTGGGTGTTGGCAGCAAGCCGAATCCATGCTCCATGCCGAACCACATCAGGCTGATACCGAGCAAGACGAAGACGGTGACAAGTATGCTGACCGTGAGCACAGCAGCCATCGGGTTGCTGTCGCGGCGTGAAGTTGGGCGAAGGTCGTAGGACATGGACATGTGCCTGCAGGTGGCAATCGATTAGACTCGTATCATTCTAGCAACAATCGAGAGAGCGACCAAACCCCTGGAACGGTCAGGAAGTCCCACCTATCGATCTGGCAGTAGCAGTTTCAGGCCAGCTGACCTGATGGATGTCCCACTTGCGTTTTCCTATGGCACAGACCATAATGGACAGGCACAAATCCGCTCACAGAGCGGGCGCGCAGTTCTTCGTGACCCTTGACCTGTATCGGCGGCGAACGTCGCCAGCGAATCTCTACTCTGATGGATGCAGAATTTGGATGCAGGCAAGCAAACCCGCAACCGCTGCCGCATGCAACATGAGGTGGCAATCTACATAGCGCAGCACTGCTCAGTCTGTGCCCATGCACAGGAGATTGCTGCGTTGATTCGTCGGGAATTTCCGGCCATCATGGTGCGCATGGTGGATGTAGCTGCCGCCGGCGAACTGCTACCAGAGAGCGTCTTTGCCACGCCCACCTATCTGCTAGACGGCCGGCGCTGGTTTCTTGGCAATCCGTCGCCTTCTGATGTGATGGAAACATTGAGCAAATTGGAGTAAGCAACCTGTGGATGACAAGATGACGGCTGTTTCGCAGCCAGCCGAAAAAATGCGCTATCTGTCGGAACTGGCGGTTTTCCAGGATCTGTCGCCGCGCGACATGGAAGAGTTGAACCGCATCACGACCATGAGCACCGTGCAGAAAGGACGAGTCTTCTACCGCCCGGAAGAGCCGGGCGAAGTGCTCTTTATCCTCAAGGAAGGGAAGGTGCAACTCTATCGCATCAGCCCCGAGGGCAAGAAGCTGGTGATTACAACTCTTGGGTCGCACACGCTCTTCGGGGAGATGGCACTGCTCGGAGCGAAGATGCACAATACCTTTGCCGAAGCAATCGAGGACTGCTTGATCTGCGTCATGAGCCGCAATGACCTGGAACGCTTGATTCTCAATAAGCCCCAGGTCGCTCTGCGCATTCTCGAGGTGACCGGCCGCCGGCTGCGTGATGCCGAAGAGCGACTGGAAAATATGGCGTTCAAAGGCATCCCGGCGCGGCTGGCTAGCATGCTCTTGCGCCTGGCCGAAGAACAGGGCAGCAACGAGATCGCAGGCCTGACCCACCAGGACCTGGCTGAGAGCGTTGGCACTTATCGCGAAACGGCGACGCAGGTCCTGAACGATCTCAAAGCTGCTGGCTATATTGATATCGGGCGCAAACGCATCACCGTGCTCGATGTGGAGGGACTGACGACAGTCGCAGAGAGTTGATAGCACCCACTCTATGCCAGTAGAGTGGATGAGCTGGATTCGTTCTTGAATGGGCTTGTGGTCTGAGCATCAACTCAGTTGACATTTGCGGAAAACGTCAGTACAATCGAATCAATTGTGCAGCATAGAACAATGTGACAAACTGAAAAATCTGCCAGCCAGATTCAGTGCGATGCCTCAGTATTTGAACGATTCAAACCAAGATACAAATTCTTAGCGACTTAGGAGGTACTTCCCATGACGCACGTGATTTTTGACCTGTGCATCCGCGACGGCGCGTGCGCAGAGGTATGCCCGGTGGAGTGTATTGTGCCTGGGTTCCCCGAGGACGAGTGGCCTTGGTACTACATCGACCCGGATACCTGCATCGACTGTGGCGCGTGCGTGCCAGAGTGCCCGGTCGAGGCTATTCTGCCTGCGGAAGACCTGCCAACAGAGTACGAATATACGACTGAGCTGAACGCACTCTTCTTCAGCGAAGGTCCTGGCTACTCAGCCATGGGGAAGAAACCCAGTAGTTGAACGTAGCTGGTACCTGCTGGTTACGGTCGAATATGAATGACAACCTCTGCACACGCAGGGGTTGTTTTTTGGCCGGCGCTCAACGTGCCGACCTACGGCAAGGAGGGAACAAGCGTGAGTGATACTCTTGGCTATTCAACGCCAGACTGGAGCGATGTGGAGCGCGCACTGGTGATCGTCGCCCATCCGGATGACGCTGATTTTATCTGTGCCGGAACGTGCATCCAAATGGCGCGCCAGGGAATAGAGGTGACCTACATGGTGCTGACCAACGGTGACAAGGGAAACCACAATCCGGAAATCACGCGCAACCAGTTGATTGCCATGCGTCAGATCGAGCAGCGCAATGCCGCCAGCCTTTGTGGCATCAAGGACGTCCTTTTTATGGGGGAAGAAGATGGCTTTTTGCGCCCCCGGCGTGCTATTCGTAAACGCGTGACACGCGAGATCCGGCGCATTCGCCCACAATTGATCATTTGCACCAACCCCGACCGCTATTTTGTTGGCGATGGGTACATCAACCACCCGGATCATCGTAATGCCGGCCTCGTTGCGATTGAGGCCATTTTCCCGGCATCTGATAATCCTATGTTTTATCCGGACATGGCCGATGAGGGCTATCACCCCTATAAGATCAAGTATCTTTACGTCCATGGCCATGACGCACCGTCTGTCAAGATCAATATTACAGACGATTTGGCGACTAAAATCGAGGCCATTCTCTGTCACAGATCGCAGTTCAGCGATCCGGATGCGGCCAAAGCGCGCTGGATGGAGCTGTGGGGCGAAAAGCAGGAGGATGGCTCGCTGTGCTACGCCGAGTCGTTCAAAGTGATGAAGTTTGGCTGATCGTTGCCCCAATGACAAACGAGGGGCACCGGTCTGTACCGGCGCCCCTCCGGAAGGCTGTGGAGAGTACCCCTCTGCCCAGACGACTACTGCATTTCTGCCATCATCGTCTGTTCCTGCTCGTTGGCAAATCGGGTGAGCTCGTCCAAAGTGGCCTGAATATCAGCACCCTGCATGATTTCATTGAAGGCCTTCTGCCCTGCATCCCGCACCGCAGTGTAGGAGATCAACTGCGGTTCGTAGACGCTGTAGGGTAGCAATGCCACACCTTGTTGCCACTGTACGTTCTCCTTGAGCGAGTCGGCAAAGTAGTCGGCTGTGCTCTTGCGCGTCGGGAAGTAACCGCTGATCTCGTCCCACTGCGCCTGGATCTCGGGCGAGGTGAACCATTTGATGAAGATCCACGCAGCGAGTTCCTGCTCTGGGGTGGTCTTCGTGATCATAACGTCACCGCCGTAGATGTTCTGTACCGGCTCGGCCGTCGTGTACGGAACTGCAGCTACGCCCCAAACATCGGGATCCTTGCCCTGCTCTTCGGCCACTTTCGCCACATCACCAGCGTAGAAGGGGATGCCCGAGGTCGAACCCTGGGCGAAGATACCCTTGCGCGCAGCAAACTGCGGGTTCGGATACCCTTCGGTGAAGAAGTACGCACAGCCCGAGTCGTACAACCCCTTCAAGAAGGTCATGGAGTCGACGGTGGCGGGGCTGTTGTAGACGTACGCAGTCCCATCTTCGGTCAGCACGTTGCCGCCGAACGCATAGGTCCAGGCCGCCAATGCCGAGGCATCATCACGCAGGATGTAGCCGCCCGTCCCATCACCATTCGCTTCGGCTGCAGCACATGCCATCGTCTTGAACTCTTCGGGCGTAACGGGCGGGCCAGAAAAGCCGAGTTCCTCGAGCCATGTCTGGTTATAGAAAATCACTTCCATAGATCGATTGGGCGGGAAACCGAGACGTTGGTTGTCGAAGAGCGGGTTCACACTCTGCTCCAGAAAGGCCGGGTAAAAGTCGGCAATCTCGCCGGCGCTCAGCCCCCACGTCGCATCGTTCATCAGCGTGTTGAGGTCCACCAACGCATCGTTCAGTTGGTAGAAGGACTGGTCGTTCTGGTAGCCCACTAGGAGCGCGGCTGGCTGCTCGCCAGCCGCCGCGCTGGCGTTGACCTTGTCACGGATGTCGTCGTAACCGCCTTGATTTTGAGCCTCGACGGTGATTCCGCACGGATTGCTTTCGTTGAATTGGGCGATCAACGGCAGCAGTTTCTCCTCGCGTGAGCCGGAGTGATTGTGCCACCACACCACGCTCTGTCCGCTAGGATCGACGCCGGCATAGGTACCATCCGCGGCGGGGGCGCATCCGCCGGCCGGCGCAGCACCTGCCTCAGCTGCAGGCGCCTCTGCCGCAGCCTCGGTGGCCGGTGCCTCAGCCGCTGGCGCCGCAGGGGCCGCCGCTGGCGCCGCACATGCCGACAGCGCAATTGCACCGATGAGCAGGATTGTAGTGAACCAAAGAACCTTACGCATAGGGTCTCCTTTTTGAAAAGAATTAGACTTATTTCGATGGAACGTTCCAGACGCAGCAAACGCTCCAGTCGCTCACCCTTTCAGGCCAGACGTTGCGATCCCTTCGATGAAGGTTTTCTGTGTGAAGAAGTAGAGCAGGATCACCGGCATCATTGTGATGACTGAACCAGCCATCTGCAAGTTGAACTGGGCGCCAGCTTCATCGATAAACGCATAGAATCCGTACGAGATTGGTCGCCACTCTGGCGTGGTCGTCACCAGGATCGGCCACGCCAACGCGTTCCATGAACCGATAAACCCGAACAAGATCAGGGTCATGATGGCTGCTTTGGAGAGCGGGATCATGACCTGTACCAGGTAGCGGCTATGGCCGGCCCCGTCAATCTGCGCCGAATCCCAAAGGTCATTGGGCACCTGCAGAAAGAACTGGCGCAGTAGGAAAATGCTGAAGGCACTGGCCATGAACGGTACCGTCAGCGCCGGCCAGTTGTTGATCCACGGCACTGGCCCGACGCGCCCGAGCCACGACACCGTGATGAAGTTTGGCACCCATGTAATGGCTTCTGGCAGCATCAAGGTTGCCAGAAGCAGGCTGAAGAGCAGGTTCTTGCCCCAGAATTCCATGCGGGCAAAGGCATAGGCCGCCAGTGTACAGAAGACAACCTCGCCGACAATCGTGATGGTGGCAATGCGAACGCTGTTCCAGAAGTATTGTGAGAAGTTGGCTTGGTTCCAAGCCTGGGTGTAGTTGCCCCACTGGGGCGTGCCGGGCAGCCACGCACCGCCATTCGCCTCGGTGAGATTCATCAACGAGACACTGACCGTGTAGAGGAAAGGGACGACAGCAACGACTGCCCCAATGACTAAAACGATGTAGGTGCCCAGGTAGCGCATAGGGCGTGGACGCGATGCCGGATTCTGTACTGGCAGACGCGTGCCGGCGATAGGATCAGCCATAGTGGACTCGCTTGCTCGCAATCTGGTTGTTGACCACTGTCAACAGGACGATGATGAGCAGCAGCAGGATTGCCAGCGCCGATGCATAACCGTAGCGGGTGTCGCGCTGGAAGGCCTGGAAGATGACGACGCTGGCTGTGTCCGTTGTGCCCAGCGCCGCACCGGTGCGCAGCACGTAGATGTGATTGAAGGCCTTGAAGGTACCGATGACCGAGTAGAGCGTCAGGAAGTACAGGGTAGGTGAGAGCAGCGGCAGTGTGATGTGGCGGAATTGCGCCCAGCGTCCACCGCCGTCGATCGCTGCAGCTTCATACATCTCTTTGGGGATGTTGCCCAGCCCGGCCAGAAAGATCACGGTGTTGAAGCCGAAGAAGGTCCAGACGCCGTAGATCATGATGACGGCGAGCGCTAGGCTGGGGCCGGATGCCCAAATCGGTAGATGGGCGCCGGGCGTGATCAGGTTGAAGATCCCCTGCGGTTCGTTGATCCAGCCAAGCGATGGCATGCCGAAAACGTCCAAGATCGCATTGATCGGAGCTGTGGGACGGCTCGAGAAGATGATTTTGAAGACTGCTGCTGTGCCAACGAAAGGGGCTATGTAGGGCAGGAAATACAGGACACGGAAGAAGCCGCGTCCCTTGATGTTCTGGAAGAGCAGCACCGCCAGCACAAGCGCAATGATCAGCTGCAAGGGTATTGTGCCCAGTGAGTAGTAGAAGGTGGCCAGCAGGCCGTACCACCAGACCTCATCTCCTTGGGCAATGACGCGTGGCGCTTCAGCGATCAGCACCCAGGCCCCGACGATCAGCATCGCTGCGCCGCCTAGGCGCAGAAAGGTGCCGACCAGCGAGTCGCAGTGGTTGGCGCCGCGCCAAAGCAGCCATGAAAGCAGCAGCAGCACGAACCCGGCGCTGATGAGAATGAACTGCGACCAGATGCTGAACCCAACGTTTTTTTCCAGTGCTTCGACAAGATTTTTCTGCAACTCAGCCCATGTCAGCCAGACAATGAGCGTAGCCAGCCCAACGAGGATTGTTGCTGCGCTGAACGAGCCGCTGAAGTTGCCGTGATGCTGGCGGTGGTTACGGCTGCGCACGGCTATGCAATGGCTGATGATACCAATGATCAGCGTTGCCCCTGCCAGCCACAACATCTGGAGCACGTCTGGATTCGTCATCGCCTCGCCCAACAGACGACGGAAGTTTTCTGCCGTGTTCTGCGCGCCGCGCAGTTGTTCGGGGATGCGTAACAACAGCGGCAGGAGCCGCACGATCCATGCCAGCAGGGCAAGCATCAGCCCGCCCCAGGCCAGGCCTGGCACAGCCCAGAGCCAGAATGGTTCGCTCTTTTCTGCAGCCGCAGCACGCCCGCGCCAGATGGAGCGCACAGCGAGCAGGACGAGCAGCAGCGCCCCCCAGAAACCCAGTACATAGGTCAGGTCACCGATGGCACGGAGGTAGTTGCCAAGCCCATCGAACGTGCCGACAATCTTGTTCAGACCGCGCAGCGTGCTCTGATAGGCCGCAAAGAGGATGGGGAAGAGGCCAAAAAGACCGACGATGAGGAATGCCGGCAACAGAAAGAGATAGGCAAGCAGAGCCTCGCGTAGGCGCCGGCTCTGGCGCCCGGCAAACAATCTGCGGCTCTGTGTCGAGGTGCGTGCTGCCGTTGCTTGCGCAGAGGATCTCTTACCAGTGAGAAACACGTCGCTCATGCGGGTATCTCAATTCAGATTACGGCAGGTACGGCCTCTGACCTTCATTCGACCTAAGTATAGTAGACGTCGCTGGATGCGTCAATTGCGCGGCGCTGTACGGCTCGCTAGGTGAGCAATTCATGCGCCACGAGTCACGCCTGACTCGTGACTCGTGACCCCTGTCCGAAAACCAATCACTCCCCGTTGCGCACGATGCGCGTGCCGGTCTCGCCGCGCAGGGCACGCCCAAGGTTGGCCGGGTTGGTGATGATCGCCGCAGCGTGAGGCTTGGTGCTCTGGCGCAGGTAGCGGATACATGCCTCGATCTTGGGTTTCATACTGCCGGGGGCAAAATGACCCTCCGCCATGTAGCGCTCTGCTTCCGCCTCGGTCATACGGTGGAGCAGCGTCTGGTTTGGTTTGCCGAAGTGAAGCGCCACCTGTTCGACGCCCGTGCTGATCAGGAAGAGATCGGCGTCGATGCGTGAGGCCAGCAGGCTGCTGGCGCGATCTTTATCGATCACGGCATAGACCGAGCGCAACTCCCCCTTGCTGTTGCGCACCACTGGAATGCCACCCCCACCCACTGCCACGACGATCCAGCCTAGCTGCACCGCCTGTTCGATCGCCTTCTCTTCGACGATGGCGTACGGCTCTGGCGAGGCCACAACGCGGCGCCAGCCGCGCCCGGCATCCTCGACCACCTGCCAGCCATCCTTCTCAAAGTTGCGGGCGCTGGCCTCGTCCATGAAACCGCCAATCGGCTTGTTGGGGCTGGCAAAAGCTGGGTCGTCGGCGTCGACCAGCACCTGGGTCACCAGCGTGATACACTGGCGTTCAATCGCGCGCCGGTGAAATTCGTTGCTGAGCGCCTGCTGCAACATGAAACCAATGCTGCCCTGTGTATCCGCCACGATAAGGTCGAGTGGCGTCGGGTGCACCTCCGGCGAGGCTAGTTCGTTGCGGCGTAGGATGAAGCCCACCTGTGGGCCGTTGCCGTGGGTAATCACCACACTCCATCCCTCTGCAACCATCTCTGCCACGTAGCTGGCTGTCTCGCGTACCGCATCCCACTGGTGCGGAACGCCGGGATTCTTATTGTCGGTAATCAGCGAGTTGCCGCCAATCGCAACAACGGCGACGGGCGCCTGTTTGGTTACTGTACCCATATGTGGATCACCTGATCAGGGCTGGCAGAATCGCATAAAACTCGGTCGACTTGACGACGTCAGCCAACAGGACGCTGTCCTGCGTCGTGTGGGCTGTCTCTTCCTCGCCCGGTCCGAAGCCAATCGAAGGGATGCCGGCCTTGCCCATCCAGTAAATCCCGTTCGTGCTGAAATTCCACTTGCCCGCTGGATGCTGCGGTAACCCGATGATCTGTGTGGCCTCGAGACCCGCCTCTACCAGCGGGTGGCTTTCGTCCAGCGCCCAGGCCGGAAAGTACTTGTCGACCGGGAAGACAAAGCCGGTGTAGCTGGGTTCGGTGTATTTCATCATCTCGACGGTGAGGTCGCCGCCGTCGAGTAATTTCTGGCTGACCAGCGCACGCACCTGCGCAACGGCTCCCTCAGCCGTCTCGCCAAAGGTCACGCGGCGGTCGATGTAGACCTTGGCCATGTCGGGCACCGCGTTGATCGAGGGTGTTGACACGGTCATATCGCTGACCGTGATTTTGCCGTGGCCAAGAAAAGGATCGTCGCCCAGTTCTGGTTCCAGTCGGCTGACACCCTCAATGAGCGGCAGTACCTTGTAGATAGCGTTGTCGCCCAGGTGATTGCTGGCCGCATGCGCACTGCGTCCGCGCGCGATGACCTCGATCTCCACACGCCCTTTGTGCCCACGATAGACCTGCATCTTGGTGGGCTCCCCGATGACGACGAAGTCGGGACGGATGCCCTCGTGCTCGACCAGCGCATGCGGCGCAATCCCATCGCACCATTCTTCCATGTTGCCGAAGTAGTAGGCCGTCCAGCCGTCGAGCAGACCGAGCTGCCGGGCAATGGCCAGACCGTAGATCATGGGCGGTGTGCTGCCCTTTTCATCACACGCGCCGCGCGCATAGAAGCGACCTTTATCCACCTTGCCGATAAAGGGGTCCCAATCCCACTCCTCCGGGTTGCCGATACCGACAGTGTCGATGTGGCTGTCGTAGATGAGGATGCGCGAGCCGCTGCCGATACGCCCGACGGTGTTGCCCATAGAATCGAACCAGACTTCGTCGAACCCCAGCCTGCGCATCTCTTCCTGGGCACGCTCGCCGACGGGCCCAATTTTCGAGTCCATCGACGGGATCGCACACAATTCACGCAGGAAGCGGACGATGGCTTCACTCTGTTCGCCGACCCGTTGCTGGACGGCTGCAATATCTACCCTGGACATGAAGATGAATCCTTTTCAAATCATGGAGTGTGGTGCGTCTACCGCCACAGGTTCGTGGACGGGTAAACGCCACGCGCGGCAGCAGGACAGCTTGGCGCAGTGAAATTCAGTTGCCTCGGATAA
>CAIRNL010000742.1 GCA_903879975.1 uncultured Chloroflexota bacterium
CGAGTATCTTGCCACTCATGCCGAGCGCTATGGTATTCTCAAACGGCGTCGAAATCGTGACAAGCCATCAGTGCTTTTGACCCTCATGGATTTGACAAGTGCTGCAAGTCCTTAATTTCCGACCAATGATCTTAGCGCAGGTTGGACCAAGCGCGAAAGATGCCATGCAGGGACGCAATTCGGAGCAGAAGTTCAACAGCTCAGAAGGAAAAATCGATCTCTTCCTCATACAAGAAAGCGAGCATAGGCGTCCAGCAACTGGCGGGCGCTGCGCTGCCATGTAAAGTTAGCGGCGTGTTGCAGCCCGGCTGTGCGCAGCGCTGTGCGCAGCGCACCGTCCGTGGCCAGACGCACGATCCCCTCACAGATGCTCGACACATCTTCAGCCTGTACGTAGTACGCGCCAGGGCCGCCGACTTCAGGCAGGCAAGAATTATCGGCGGTGAGGACGGGCGTGCCACACGCCAGTGCCTCCACAATAGGCAGGCCAAAGCCTTCATACAGTGACGGATAGGCGAAAAACGACGCTGCGCTGTAGAGAACGGGCAGGTCTTCGTCAGCGATAAAACCAGCGAAGTGCACGACATTGTGCAATCCCAGATCGATCACACGCTGAAAAATTTCGTCATAGAGCCAGCCTTTGCTGCCACCGATGATCAACCGATGTGGGAGCCGAGCCACCGTACGTGCTTGTCCAAACGCTTCAATGAGGCGCACAAAGTTCTTGCGCGGCTCTAGCCGGCTCAGCGCAAAGACGAAGGGAGCATCACCGATCTCATAGCGAGAACGCACAGCCCGCTCACGCGCTTCGTCTACCACCGGGCGAAAGAGATCGTGGTCGACCGCACCCTGCACCACGGTGATGAGATCGGCCGGCACCTGCCACTGCTCGATCAAGTCATTCCTGGTGTGGTGACTATCCGCAATGATACCGTCTGAACGACGCACGCTGCGCGGCACCACCACATTCAGATAGCGATGTAGGGTTGGCATGGCCGCATCGGGATAAAAAAGGAAAGCCAAATCATGGACCGTCAGCACTTTACGGCGTGCAGCACTGGGCGGCAGCACAAAATCGGTGGCGTGGAGGAGATCGAGCGAACTGCCAGTGAACCAGTCGACCCGCGGGAAAGGAATATCGAGACGGTGCCAGAGGCGCACCATGTTACGTTCGTCGATGGGGGTTGTATGAAGCGGCAACGGCGCCGACCGGCGCTCATCGTCTGCCACGCGGCCGACCACGAAGAGCCGCACATCATAGCCGGGATCAAGGTCGATCAATGCCTTCACTTGCCCGCGGATGAGGCGCCCAATACCAGCTCGCTGGCGAAGTGCCGGCGTATAATCGATTGCAATCGTCGTCAAGAATTGACTCCCCGTTGGCCATCTCCATTACATCCTATGGACCTACGATCGGTGTGCAGTCCCGCACAGGGTCGATCGAGAGTGGGCGCTAGCCAGCAGGTGCTACTCCATAGAGCGGAATGTCCACAGCCGATTGACGGTGAAGTTCCAGAAGAGTACAACACCGATGGCAGCGGCAAGAGCAAAGTTGTTGTTGATGGCATGCGCCATGTCTTCGTTGGAGATGAGCGATGCCCAGAACGGATCCAGCAGATGGCTGACCGCCCAGAAGACCGCAGAGTTGATCGCAAGACCGATCAGGCTGACCACAGCAAACTGGCCAAGCTGAGCACCAGCGGCCCGGCTGCGGCTTTCTGGGAAAGTCCAGCGCCGATTCAACACAAAGTTCTGAATGACAGCCGAGGTAAAGCCGACGGTATTTGCCAGGCGCGGGTCCAACCGCAGGCCAAGCATCAAGACGTTAAAAATCGTCATATGTATCAGCATACCAGCCGTGCCGACCATAGCAAACTTGACGAAACGCTTCACTTCACGCCGGTTCGAATCACTAATCGGAAGCGATTGCAGTGCACTCAATTTTCTACTCCATCACGATCCACAGGAACCAGTGCCAGCCACAGACCACTGTAAACGACCATGCCCCGCACAAACAGATTGTCCACCAGATTGTGTACCGATACATGAATCACAAGCCCAGTGACGCCGATGGCAACGGCTACCTGCCAGTGACTGTCAGCTGTACGTCCCCGTCCACACACACGCGCCTGATGCCAGACCCAGGCAACTGTCGTAACCCACAGCATTAAATAGGCGGTTAGACCGACAAGGCCGCTCTCCCCCAACACATTCAGGTAGATGTTATGGGCGTGGCCAAGGGCTTCTTCCCACTGTGGCAGGCGCACAGACGGATAAACGACAGCATAGTTGCCAGGGCCAACGCCAAACCACGGAGACTGAATCCACATGCGCTGTGCAGCGACCCAGTGAGCAATACGCTCGACCACTGAAAAGTTCTCATCGGTCACCGGCTGGCTGAGAACATCCGTCAGCCCCCAATAAGCAGGGATATCCTGTACTCGCTCGACAACCGGCCTCGGCAGCGCATCAGGCGTAAATACACCGAGCAGCACAATCACACTTAGCACCAACCCAGCCACTGCGCTCAGGATGGACGCACGCCGGTTGCGCATGACCAGCACTATCAGCACACCGGTCGCTGCTCCCAACCAGGCGCCTCGGCTCCAACTTGCCAGCAGCCCGCCTGCAATGATGGCCGTCGCCCCAGCATAGAAACTAAACCACAGCGCAGCAGCCAAGCGAGAATCACCGCCGCGTACCAGACGACCACCAGCCCACAATGCCAAACTCAGCACTGCCGGCAACGCCAATCCCAGGAAGCCGCCGAACGGATTGGGCTGCTCAAAGCTCCCGCTGGCCCGCATGAATCGACCCATGATCACGAAATACTCCGGGCCAATTCCAAAGACAAATTGATAAAGTCCTAAAAGCGCCTGTGCCACAGCAGCAGCAACTAGCGCCGCTGCTACCCACTGTGCACTACGTACCGTCAGCATTGCCGGCACAGCAAGAAGAATCATCGGCAATTCAAGCCATTTTATCACTTCGCGGACGCCTTCGCCCAAATCAATAGCAAAAGACGTCGACACCAACAGCAGCACGGTATAGAGCATTGCTAACTTGGCGACAGGAGACCAGTGCAGAGGCAAGGTCCGCCGCCGCGCCCCATCGGCAACCCAGAGCGCAACCCCGACCCCCACCAACAGGTCCGTCAACGTAGCCGGGCCGATCCGTTGGGCGCTGGCGAAAGGGAGCAGCGCTGCCAGGATCAGCCAGATCAGCCACGGCCAGCGCACAAGCAACAACGCCACACCGACGCCGCCAGTCAGCAGGACGATCCACGTCAGCGGCAAGAAAGCCAGCGCCACAACCAGAATTGCGCCACCAAGCCACGCTATGGCCCGGCCCGTGTGATGCCAGCCAGCATAGATATTGGGTTTGCGAACAGCAAGCACACGGCCTATCAACGTTTGATAGCTCCTGGCAACATGGCGGGACGCAGTTTTGCATACACGTCTATGCATGCAAAACTGCCCAACCTCAGCAGAACGCCTGTAATCAGTTGCACAATCGTACCGATCTTCTCCAAATAGCGCAATGTTGCTCACATTCTGGGCGCGTACCAAATTTTTGGCGAGAACGTCTCCTGCACTCGGCACACACGCCATGCAAAATCGCGCAGCACTTCAATGCAAATAAAAAAAGCTCCGGCTCAGACACCGGAGCTCCTCCAACATGGCGGAGAGGGAGGGATTTGAACCCTCGAGGGCGTAAACCCTACCCGTTTTCGAGACGGGCGCACTCGACCAGGCTATGCGACCTCTCCATGTGCAACACGTCAATACAGGGCAGAATAGTAGCACAGCCAGGAATGGCTGGCAACTCTGCCAGAATGTAGGTAGATTTCTCTCCCATCACAAAGACAATATAATCATCATCGGTAGAACTGCTATGAACCGACAGGAGAGGATGAACGCCTCGATGCTGCTGCCTCGGCATGGACGACGAGCCCGTTACAATATCTTGGCAATTGCGCTGCTGTATCTTCTCACGTGGTTGGGAGCGTACGCCCAGCCACTTCACGCTCAGACAGGGGACCCAGGCCTTGTGGCGACGTTACAAGCTCTACTCACTGCACGTTCCCCACTACCGGATGGTGAGCAATGGATCGTCGTCGACGTTCGACAACACGATGACTATGCGATTGCCGTCGCTTACCGCAGCAAAATCGGGCAGAGCCAGCCAACCGGCGGCCAGATTGTGCTGGCGCACGATGACGGCGAAGTCTGGCAAGAGACCCTCGTCAGCGATGCCGGCTACGCAGTACTGCTGAAGCAGATGCCCAGCAGCATACTCGACGCCAGCGAACGGGCATGGGCTCTGGCAACCGGAACATACGTACGCGCGTCTAGGGCAACGGTCGTGACCGGATATCGATTGCCTTGGCCAGCCGGACAGCGCGCATACATCACACAGAATTATGCCGATCATGGAACCGGCCAGATTGACTTCTGGCTGCTGGAGGATGATGTGATTGCTGCAAAGGACGGCGAAATCGTCTACATCAACGACAGCCACACAGCACACGGGTGCAGCATCAACTTTGCACACCACAACAACGTCATCGTGATTCGCCACACATCTGCAGAGTATACAATCTACGCTCACTTGGCTGCTGGAAGCATACCCAACTGGATCAGGAATGCCCATGCAGCGCAAGGCATCGTCCCTGTGACCCAGGGCACGCACATCGCACGCCAGGGCAACAGCGGTTTTACCTGCGGTAGCGACGGCACTCACCTTCACTTGTCGACGACTGCGGACTATTCCATCTGGTCAGCGCCCGATAGCCAGGACGAAGATGGCGACGGCAACCGCGACGAGTTGGTACAGACGGCCTGGGGTGTACCTCATCAGGAAGTCGACTTCGACGAGGCGTCGTATGCCACGCTAGCAGTGTGGCCCTACGGACTCTCGCTCACTTCGCAGAATACTGATCGTTCATGCCAGATTGCAGAAACTGGCGGCGTAACGATTTTCAGCGCCGCTAGCTGTCATGGCGACGCGCTAGTCCTGCACGCAGCCCCTACCTTGACGAACCTGCCTGAGCGCGGCTGGAACGATCGCGCTGCTGCGCTGGCCGTCACACCGGGAGGGTCGGTGCGCGTCTCTGAGCACATTGACGGCGCTGGTGCAAGTCGGTGTATTGGCGCCACGCTGCCCGACCTAGTCGGCGAGCACTTCGACAACAGCACCACATCCCTTGCTGGCCAGATTTCGTCGCTCTCCATCTACCAGAGCGCTGCATGCGAGCTGTTGCCCACCATCGTCGAAGCGGAACCTGCGCCTGTTACGCTTACATTGGTGGCAGGCCCTAG
>CAIRNL010000743.1 GCA_903879975.1 uncultured Chloroflexota bacterium
GCAACGTTGGCACTGGACTGGGGTCAGGTAAATCTGTCGGGCTGGAGCGGGCTACTCTATTCAGCAATTTTCGCCATCGTCGTGGGGTACATCATCTGGAACATTGGCGTCAAGAAGATCGGCGGGACGCGCACCGCGCTCTACAACAACCTAATTCCCGTCGTCAGTGTAGTTGCCGCCATCGTGCTGCTCGACGAACATCTGACGCCGCTCAAGCTCGCCGGCGCCGTAGTCATCCTCTTCGGGTTGCATCTAGCGCGCACGGCCAAAGCGAAGTGAAGGTGCTGAGCGGCGGTGCCCGAAAGCTCTGGTTTCTCTCTCCAACCGCTTTAGATGCGGGCGTTGGCGAGTGCCTCATTCTGAATATCGAAGAGTTGGCGAATTCCGTGCTCTGCAAGCAACAGCATCGCGTTGAGCGCGCCGCGGCTGAAGGGTTGTCCCTCAGCTGTGCCTTGCACCTCGACAAAACGCCCGTCAGAGGTCATCACCACATTCATATCGACGTCAGCCTTCTGGTCCATGGAGTAGTTCAAATCTAATACGGCCTTGCCGTTGACGATGCCGACACTCACAGCGGCTACTGCCTGCGTCAGCACGCCCGGCCCGACGGCACGACGCTTCTCCAGCCGCTTCACGGCCAGTGCCAGGGCAACGTAGCCACCAGTAATCGAAGCGGTTCGTGTGCCGCCATCAGCCTGCAACACGTCACAGTCGACGACAATCTGGCGATCGCCCAGTTTGCCGAGATCGACTGCAGCACGCAGGCTGCGCGCAATGAGCCGTTGGATTTCCTGCGTGCGTCCCCGCGGGTACTGGATTTCACGCTGGTTGCGCTGCTCTGTAGCACGGGGCAACATGGCGTATTCGGCTGTCACCCACCCTTGGCGCTGCTTGGAATTCGCCAACCAGCGCGGCAGCGATTCATCCACGGTGGCATTGCAGAGTACACGCGTATTGCCCATACTGATGAGCACCGAACCTTCAGGGTACATGACGTAGTCCAGTTCGAGCTTGACCGGGCGCAACTGATCTAGATTGCGGGTAGCGGACAAGGAAGCATCCTTTCTGCTATCGGGGGTCTATGTGAGGCCTGCCGTCTAAGCAAAACGACCCTTCCAAAGCGGAAGGGCCGAGGTGTGGACCTAAAGGGACTTGAACCCTTGACCTCTACAATGCCATTGTAGCGCTCTCCCAACTGAGCTATAGGCCCGAGAAGCATGATCTATTATAAAGGTTCAACCACATCTGTCAAATTCCGGCATCTTTTTCGGACGCCTCCTTGTGACAAATAGAGCGGTTGAGTGGACCAGAGGGGACTTGAACCCCTGACCTCTACAGTGCGATTGTAGCGCTCTCCCAACTGAGCTACTGGCCCGCTAGGTCAACAACAGCACGAGTATAGCAAACGGCCCGCGTGCGGTCAAATCCACAGGAACACAACGGACTCTCCTGAACCGATCAGCGGGCTGCGCGTTCCCATGCAGGCCTGCAGGCCTGCCGCGCCACACCTGCTAGATTCGAGACGCCCATGTGGACTCGATCACACGGAAGGTGTTGGGCTACGGACGGCCGGCACCTGCACGGCAACGTACCCGTGAATCAGGGGGTAGCGTAGGAAATCGGTCCGACTCGATTGTCAGAATTGTCCAACCGGACGAACGCGAACCCGCTACACTAGAGGCACGACGCAGAAACACTGCACAAGACAGACAAGGAGATAGACCATGATTCGCAAATTTTTCTTCATCAGCACGATAGCCCTCCTGATTCTGGCCCTCTGTGCGGGCATCGTCAGCGCGCTGGAGACGTCGCCGGCAACGGTCGTCAAGACGAATCTGGATAATGTGCGTTTCTACGCTGCGGCCAGCCAGGCTGCCGGCATGAACTACGCCGTCGATGGCGGCGAGCTCTTCGTCGGACGCCCGGGCGAGTGGCGTCAGATCGCCACACCGGAAGGCGTCCTCGTCAGCGCCCTGGCCTTGGACAGCACTCGCCCGTCCATCGTCTACTTTGGCGCTGCCAACGACCTGGCTATCTACCGAATGGACACCAGGAGCGGCGGCTGGATGCGCGTGCCACTGAGCAATGAGGGCGTAGGCGGGGTCACCAGCTTGGCCATCGACAAGGCGAACCGCCTGGTCTATGCCGGCACCGATACAGCGGGAATCTTCCGCCTGCGCGACGTCGGAGCGAGCATGATTGCCGGTGGTCACATCGAACTGTCCGAGCCGGTTGTTGAAATTGTGGCAGACAGCACCGGCGCCGGCATGGTCTTTGCCCGCACGTCCAGCACGCTCTACCGGGCCGACACGCAGGGCATGGACTGGCATGTAGTCAACAACCTGGGCAGCACACCTACTGCTCTCGCCATCGTCAACGGCATCCCAGCCACTGTCTATGTCGGCACTGCCGACCGCGGTCTGTTGACCAGCCAGGATGGCCTGACCTGGAGCATGGCCAACGACGGGCTGAACTTCGTACCCGGCTCCCGTCTGATGATCGACGCCATTGCCGCCGAACCGACCCGGTCCAACGTGCTCTACGTGGCGACAAGCTACCTGTACGGCACAACCACTGTACACCAGTCGCCCGTCGGCGTGAGCATGACGACCGATGGTGGCAGCACGTGGAAGATGCTGGCAGGCATGACCGAGGTTCCGGTTGCCGAACTACTGCCTGTCGCCGGCCAACCTGGCGCTGTCTATGCACTGACCCTCGCCAGCCGCCAGCCGCAGGCGCTGGGCAGCGCCCCGCTCATCAGCGAGAGTGAGGTCATTGCCGCCGCCGGCGCGGCCACAAACATTGCCTGGACGCAGCTTGCGGCGTGGGTCATTGCCGCCTGCGCTGCCCTGGCCCTAATCTTCGCCCTGGCCAGCGACCTGCGTCGCCGCGCAGAGAACGTACCTGTCTCGGCTCTGCAGCGCCAGGCAGTCAGCCACTAGAACAGATGGGCGCAAATAGGCCGGC
>CAIRNL010000744.1 GCA_903879975.1 uncultured Chloroflexota bacterium
GAGACCAACCGCGAGGTCATGATTCTGCTGGAGCCGGAACAATATGTACAGCGCCTGTACGACGACAGCCAGGGGCATGCGCTCTGGTTGACGATGGTGGGTGGCCGCAGTTCACAGCCCTTCCACGCCCCAGATATCTGCTACGATGCCGACGGCTGGCAATACGATCTCGGCTCACATGCCACAGCGCTGGAGGAAGGCGGCGAAATCTACGGGCTCTGGCTGCACGGCCAAAAATTGTTCGAAGGCGACGCGGTGCCGGAAGAACACGTTGTCTACTACTTCTATCTGTTTCCCGACGAGCAGCGCAACCAAGCCGATGGAATCGTCCTCTTCAAGACTACATCAGAACGGTTCGGCACACTCGAAGAGACGCTTGAAATGCACGAAGCGTTTGTCCGTGAGTTTTTCCGCAAGGCCGCTGCGCCGACAGAGCTGGCGCAGGCACAGCCCTGACGCACCATGCTACTGCCCGTCCAGTTCGCCGGTCTGTTTCTCGCCTGTACCCATCACTGGTATCCTACCTGGCTGTTACGGGCAGGGAAGATGCTAACATTGCTGGCCATAGGGTGCGTAAGCCTGGCAGGTTGCGCCATCCCGCCCGCCACAGGTGGTTCGTGCGACCTCGGTCTGGCGCAACCAAACGATGAGGCAGCCATCCGAGCAGTGCTCGAAGCAGAGGGACAGTATGTTGTCACCCAGCAGATCGACGCGCTGATGGCGTTGTGGGTAGAATCCGCCTATGTGTCCAATGCCAAAAACACGCCTGACCGCACTGACGACGACCAATTCTGGCGCAACAAGGATGCTATCCGCCACCGCTATGTGCGCACTGTCTTTCCCGGTGCACCAGCTGCAGTGACACCAGCTGACTTGCAGATCCAGATCGACGACAATCGGGCCGAGGTCATTGCCACCACGCGGATCGGCGCTGAAGTTGCACCGGCCGGTGACCGCTGGATTCTCAGCAAGCATGGGCAGTGCTGGTTTTTGGAAAGTCTCACCTACAACCTGGAAGCGCAACACCCCTGAATCAACCTGATCTCTGACCCTGCAACGTGGCCGATTTCGCCGTTACTTCTGCCATCTATACCATTGTGGCGCTGGCTGTCTCCCTCTCTCTGTTGGCATGGGTTAGCCGGCAGGTCAGCCTGGGTGTGCAGGCGGTCACCTACTACCTGACGCGCTCTACGGATTTGGCCGGTGTCATCATCTTCCTCGTACTCTTGCCCGGCGTGCTGCTGCACGAGTCTGCGCATTGGCTGGCAGCACGAGCCGTCGGTCTGCGCACAGGCAAGTTCCGCGTCTGGCCAGCCCAGCAGGGCAACTATATCGGGCTGGGCAGCGTCAGCGTGGAACGCAGTGACATCTGGCGAGAGAGCCTCGTTGGGGTAGCGCCGCTGGTGGCCGGCAACCTGGTGATTGCGCTGATCGGCTGGCGCATCTTTGCCACGCCAGAGCTGCTGACAGCGCTCGAAACTGGCCAGATTCTGGAGACGGTTGGCCTATTCTTCAAAGCGTTGGGCACAGCCGACGGGCTCGTGTGGGCGTACGTGCTCTTCACGATCGGCAACAGCATGATGCCCAGTGCCAGCGATCGCGAGCCCTTCATGCCCGTGATCCTCTACACGGCCTTTGCAGCGTTGACCTACGTCGTTGTCGGCCTGCCGCTGGCGCCAGTCACCTTTCTGCTCGGTTGGGCCGTCCCCATGTTCGAAATTGCGATCGGAGCACTGATCTTTCTGCTCGTACTCGATCTCCTCATCTGGGGAGCACTGCTCTTGATCGAATTTCCCTTACGGCTGGCCCGGCGTGACCGCTGAGGCCACCTCTTGCGGCCCAAAAATCAAAAGAGACCGGTATCTGCAGCAGATGCCGGTCTCTTTTTTGCGCCAGAAGCGTTTTTAGCTGACGTGTTTCTGCAGGCGGCCCATCAACTGCGCCTTGGGCTGGAAGCCGACAATGCGGTCCACCGGTTCGCCGTTTTTGAAGAGCAGCAGTGTCGGGATGCTCATCACACCGAAGGCCATGGCCGTGCTCTGATTGTGATCGACATCCAGTTTGCCGATGGTCAGTTTGCCGTCCATTTCGCCCGCAATCTCTTCCAGCACGGGCGCAATCATCTTGCAGGGGCCGCACCATTCGGCCCAGAAGTCGACCAGGACGGGTGCATCTGCCTGAACGACCAATTTGTCAAATGTCTTGTCAGTAATGGTAATTGGCTTGGCCATTTTCACTTTCCTCCCAAAACGAGAATTTTCGCTTCAAGGTACTGCCCATGACACGCTGCCATGGTTCCGACGGCTTGGAGTCACGTAAAGAGAAGCCCATCTTCCATGTACGCTGCACCATTTTCTGCACACTGAGGTTGCTGCGTAGCAAGCTACGCTACGAAAAACATAGTACACCCACAGCAGTATTTTGTCAAAACCGACTGCACGGGTTGCACCGCCATCTATCTGCGTCGAATCATCCGTCGGCCAAGCTTCCAGTAGAGTGCGTGGACGGACCCTTGCGGCCTATTCCCCTGGCAAGCCTGGATCCATTATAATGATGCGTGATAATGGGTTAACTCCCCGCTCGGCCACGCCGCCAGCGGCGTTTCAGGGCAGGTTGAGGCAAGCCATCAAGCAAGGTACAGGCATGTGAAGGAGATTTCATGAACCGCATTCTTTCCCTGCGCATATTGGGCCAGAGCATCTGGCTCGACTTTATCGAACGAAGCATGATCCAGAAAGGCGCCTTGCAGAAGCTGGTAGACAGTGGCGTGGCTGGCGTCACGTCCAATCCAACGATTTTCCAACAGGCTATCTCCCAAAGCGATGCCTATAGCCACGATCTGCGGCGTCTGGCCGGCACAACGACCGATCCGAAGAGTATTTTCGAGGGGCTGGCCATCGCCGACATTCAGGCTGCCGCTGATGTTCTGCGCCCGGTGTATGACGCGGAAAGCGGGCACGACGGCTTTGTGAGCCTGGAGGTTGCACCAGACCTTGCCTACGATACAGACGCCACAATCACCGAGGCACGACGCCTCCATGCGGCAGTACGGCGGCCGAACCTGATGGTCAAGGTACCTGCTACCCAGGCGGGTATTCCGGCTATCCGCCAGCTCATCGCCGACGGCATCAACGTCAATGTCACACTGATTTTCAGCCTGGATCGCTATGCCCATGTCAAGGAAGCGTACGTACAAGGGTTAGAGGAGCGTCGGCAGGCCGGCAAGCCGGTCGACAGCGTTGCATCCGTGGCAAGTTTCTTCGTCAGCCGCGTCGACGTCAATATCGATGGCCGACTGGACATGCTCAGTGCAGCTCATCGAGCAGATGCCGCGCAGTATGCCGCACTCAAAGGCAAAGCTGCAGTCGCCAATGCCAAGCTAGCCTACGCTCAGTTCCAGGAAAAATTTGCCGGCACGCGCTGGGAGGCACTTGTGGCCGCCGGTGCGCGGGTGCAGCGGCCGCTATGGGCGAGTACCAGCACAAAGAACCCAGCCTATCCCGATCTGATCTACGTAGATACGTTGATTGGAGCGCACACAGTCAATACGATGCCGCCCCAGACGCTGGAAGCCTTCCAGGATCACGGCACACCGATGCGCACGGTTGACCAAGACTTGGCTGGCGCCCAGGAGGCATTGGCAGCGCTGGCACAAGTTGGTATTGACATGGACAAAGTCACGGAGGAACTGGAGGCCGACGGCGTGAAGAAGTTTGCCGACTCGTTTGCCGACTTGCTCAAAACGATCGACGAACGGCGCCAGGAACTGGCCGCTGCAGACAAGTAAGGCCAGGGGAGCATTCAGGCCACTAGGCGTCCGGCCTGCGCCGGCGCAGGTACGCAGCGAACTCAGCAGGGTCAAGCCTGTGCTGTCCCGGCGATGCAGTGGGATTGGCATCTGAAGATAGCGCATTCGACGAAGGGTGCAATCTTGTGCTTCCCTGGGATGAAGCGGCGAGCAGGGGCGGCGCAGCGTGGTTCCCGCGCAGGTACGCCAATACGTGCACCAACACTTCGACAATCGCGGCGAGGAAGAGGGTTGCAGCCGCACCTGCGGGCAGGTTAATGACCAGGGTGCGCCCGCGAATACCCGCCACACCACGATCAAGCAAAGCCAGCGGGGTTTCCTCCTGCGCGTAGGCGCGCATGGCTTCCGGCAGTCCCGGCATCAGCCGATCCAGCACAGCCTGCGTCGCCTCCGGCACGATCTCAGACGATGCCGGGCCTGGCGCCGGCAATGTGCCACCCAGTGTGAACACCAGATCGAGTTCATCCTCGTCGCACCAACGGCGCAGCGTCTCTTCTACGACAAAGCGTTGGCTTCCGACATGCCGGTCTGCCACTACCCTCAGATCAGGGGTCTGGGTGGCCAGCATACGGCGCACAGCAGAGACGGCCTCCTCATCGTAGGCAGGCACACACAGCACTCCGCACTTGATCATCGCCATGCTTTCTGCGAGAAACAAAACGACGCAGGCCGGGCACCAAGTGTCACTGGTATCCGGTCTGCGTCGCCACCGATTGGAACAAGCGAAACGGGTTTAGCGCTTCGTGTACTGCGGCGCCTTGCGGGCACGCTTGAGGCCAGGTTTCTTACGCTCCTTGGCTCGAGCATCGCGCGTCAAGAAGCCGGCAGCTTTGAGCACTGGACGAAGATTGGCGTCCTGTGCAATCAGTGCGCGGGCGATACCCAGACGCACAGCCGATGCCTGGCCGGACTCACCGCCACCCTGCACCTTGACGCTAATATTGAGCGTCGCCGAGGTGCCGGTCAACGTGAGAGGTTGGCGCAGAATCATCTGATCCAGCGCCCGGCCAAAGTAGTCATCGACAGGTTTGTCATTAACAACAATCTCACCGGTACCAGGATAGAGGCGCACGCGTGCAGATGCTTCCTTGCGGCGACCCACTGCTTCTACATACTCAGCCATTTGACTCTCCGTCTTGATTACCTATCCCTGCGCCGCCCAGTCACCTCGCTGCTCAGAGCGAGTAGGGCAGGCGCGTGAGAATTTTGTACTGTTATAGTTCCAACAGCGAGGGTGTCTGGGCGGCATGCGGGTGCTGATCACCGGCATAGACACGCAGTTTCTTCATCTGCGCACGGCCCAGCTTCGTCTTCGGCATCATCCCCCGCACAGCTTCAAAAATAACCCGATCAGGGAATAGATTCAGCATCTCACGCATACTGCGGCTCTTCAGCCCGCCAGGATGGCGCGAGTGACGATAATAGCGGACGGTATCGAGCTTAGTCCCCGTCACGGCCACGCGATCGCAGTTGATAACGATCACAAAATCACCACAATCCAGATTGGGCGAGAACGTCGGCTTGTGCTTGCCACGCAGAATCCGCGCAACTTCCGAAGCCAGGCGGCCCAGGGTCTTCCCAGTGGCGTCGACAATGTGCCATTCGCGGCCGGCCAACGCATCTTTTTCGCTCAGCGTAACTGTTTCCACGTTACTGCTCCTCTATCAGACAACTTCGATGCCTTGCGGCAAACTAAAAATCAGTCAACTTATTTCCATGGACCCATCTATCCAACCCAGGTGGATAGGTGACCTTTGCCAACAGCAAACCATGAGGCGCAGCGGGCGGAGCCGAATAGCTACGTTGGCAGGCGGCCAGTGCGGCGACTACCTGCGCCACCTGCCACTCTCCACGCCCCACAGCCAAAAGTGTTCCCACGATATTGCGCACCATTTGCCGCAGAAATGCATTCGCAGTGATCGTAAAGACAAGCTGCCGACCAGGGTATGTACTCAGCGCTTCGTCTGTCACATCCCACTGTGCCTCGATTATCGTGCGCACCGTACCATCACCTGGTTCGGGCGGCTGGCCAAAGGTGGCAAAGTCGTGTGTACCAACCAAGTGCTGCGCCGCTTCTTGCATCGCCACCACATCGAGTGGACGCCCCTCGAACAGGGAAAAGCGATCCGTCAACGGCGACCGTTGTGGCATGGTTCGCCAATCTTTGCTGGCGACATTGCGCACGACGTAACGGTAAGTTCGGCTCAAAGCGCTGAAGCGCGGATGAAACTCATCCGTCACCTCAGCCACACAACGCACCGCTATCGCTGGTGTCAAGCGCGCATTCCACGCTCGCTGCAGGTCGACGGCGGTATGCGCCCAGTCGATTCGAACAGAGACAACTTGCCCCAGGGCATGCACGCCAGCATCCGTGCGACCAGCGGCAACCACGCGTCCTCTACGAAAAGTAAACGCGTCCAGCGCCATTTCCAATGCGCCCTGTACAGATGGTGCATTGCGCTGAATCTGGAAGCCGTGGTAATCGGTGCCATCATAGGCGACGACTGCGCTGTAGTAGCGCACCGGCGTAACAGCACTCTGCTCGACCCCATCAACCATCGCAGCTGCGATCAGGCCACTTGACCGTCCACCAATTCCAGAATCACCATGTCGGCGGCATCTCCCTGACGCTTACCCAGCTTGATCATGCGGGTATAGCCGCCGTTGCGTGCAGCATAGCGTGGCGCAAAGACATCAAACACCTTTTTTGCCACAGTCTTATCATTCAAATATGC
>CAIRNL010000745.1 GCA_903879975.1 uncultured Chloroflexota bacterium
TGCCCTTCCTGGTGTTCAGTTTCGGCTTTTTCACCTTTGTCCTCAACGGCCTGGTCTTCTGGATCGGCGGCCAGTTGGTGCCCGGCATTCATTTCAATCACTACGGCTACGCAGTGCTCGCAGCCGTTGCGGTGACCGTTGCCAATACCACGGTCTCCGGCCTGCTGACTATCGACGAGGACGCTTCTTTCTATCGCTCGGTCTTGCAGCGCGCCGCGCGGCGGATGGCCAATCGCCGGCCACCGCGCAGCTATCCCGGCATCCTCTTTCTAGAAATCGACGGGCTCTCCGAGCCGGTGCTGCGCCATGCGCTGGCGGCCGGCCACATGCCCGCGCTGGCCCGTCTGTTGGAAAGCGGTTCGCACGATCTGCTTGCCTGGGAAACCGATCTCTCCAGCCAGACGGGCGCAGCGCAGGCCGGCATCCTGCACGGCAACAACTTCAATATTCCCGCGTTTCGCTGGGTAGAGAAGGGAGAGAACAGCCGGGTCGTGAGCAGTTTCGGTCTGCGCGATGCGGAATCCATCGAAGCGCGCATTTCCAACGGGAACGGGCTTCTGCGCCGTAACGGCTGCAGCCGCGCCAACCTCTTTACAGGTGATGCGGCGGACGTCATGCTCACCTACTCGCGCGCCACCAGCGTCACCAAGCTCTATACCTCTTCCTACTTTGCATTTTTTGCCAATCCCTATAACTTCGTGCGCACACTCAGCCTGATGGTGGTGGATATCGGGCGTGAAGTACGCGAACGCTGGCGCCAGGAACACTACGACATTCGCCCACGGCTGAGCGAGCGACGGCGCGGGATCTATCCGCTCCTGCGTGCAGCCACCGCCGTGCTGCTGCGCGATGTCACCATCGACACGCTCATCACCGATGTGTTGCAGGGCAATGCCGACGTCGTCTATGCAACCCTGTCAGCCTATGACGAAGTGGCGCACCATTCCGGCGTGATCGACCGCGATTCGTTGCGCGTGCTCTCGCAACTCGACCGTGCCTTTGCCCGCGTCGAACGTGCCGCCCAGACGGCCGAGCGTCCCTACCAGTTCGTGATTCTCTCCGACCACGGTCAGACACAGGGCGCCACCTTCAAGCAGCGCTACGGGAGGACGTTGAAGCAGGCGATCCAGACTCTGCTGCCGCGCGATCTCAAGATTCATGCCCGGTTACAAACCGATGAGGAGTGGGGCCATGTGGCCGCGCTCGTCAGTGAAGTGGCGCAGCAGGACCCGTATATGCTCGGACGGTTCGTGCGGACGGTCACGCGCCAGCGCACAGAAGATGGCGAGGTGGCCGTCGGTCCCAACTACCAACGCTTGCTCGATGAGCGGGCCGGCCGCATCGTCACGGCAGAAGAGGCACAGCTGATCGTGCTGGCGTCGGGCAATCTCGGCCTTGTCTATTTCACCGACTGGCAGGAACGGCTGACCCTGGAAGTGTTGGAGACACACTTCCCCGGACTGGTCGATGGCCTCGTGCGTCATCCCGGCATTGGCTTCGTGCTGGTGCGCTCGGAACACTATGGCCCCTTGGCCATCGGTGCACGCGGCATCTACTACCTCGCCCACGATCGCATCACCGGGGAGAACCCGCTGGCCTACTTCTCGCTGCATGCGCCCATGCTGCTCCGTCGAGCTGACCTGTACGACAACGTGCCGGATCTGCTCATCAACAGCTTCTACGACCCGGTGGCAGACGAGGCGTGTGCTTTCGAGGAACTGATCGGCTTTCATGGCGGGCTGGGCGGCGGGCAGAATCGGCCGTTCCTCATGGCCCCAGCCGCATGGCGGCTGCGCCACGAGTCCATCGTCGGCGCAGAGCAACTCTATCGTGTTCTCAAACGGCAGGTGGACGCACTGCCGGGGTGAAGTACCACCAGCGTCTGCGCAAGAAATAGAGTTTCTGAACATCGCAATCCTACACTTTTCAAAACCTTCCAAATAGATTGACAGGGAATGGCCTGGATGCTACACTGCCACCAAACGAATCAAGTTGCGTTGATGGAGACGAGTAGCCGCCGAAACGTTGACAGCGAGCCCGGGATGGTGGAAGCTGGGTGAACCCTTCGGCGATGAAGATCCCTCCGGAGCAGCGGCCCGAACGAACGATCCAGTAGGCGCCGCCGGTTTCGTGGCCCGATAACACCACGACGAACCCGCATCCTGCTGTGCGGTTTTGTAGCGAGGTGCCCGGCCAGTGGATGGCGGGAACCGGGGTGGTACCGCGGACTATCTAGCCCGTCCCCGTTGGGGGAATGGGCTTTTTTGATTGGTTCTTTGTGCGAGGAGATTGTGATGACCGAGCTTCTCTATTACGCAGATGCCTACATACAAGAGTTTGACGCCGTCGTGACAGCCGTGGAAGAAGACCGGGTCGCGCTGGACAGGACAGCTTTCTATCCAGGCGGCGGCGGACAGCCAAATGACGTGGGCTGGCTCGAAGCGGATGGCCAACGCCTGATCGTCAGCAAGACAAAGAAGGAAGGGGACACCGTCTGGCACTGGCTGGCGACAGACGGCGCCCTGCCGCTGCTGACGCCGGGCGCTGCCGTCCATGGGATCGTCGACTGGGCGCGCCGCTACCAGCTCATGCGCACGCACACCGCCATGCACATCCTGTGCGGCGTCGTCTGGCGCGACTACGGCGCCCAAGTGACGGGCGGCAATATGGACCCTGGCGAAGGGCGCATGGACTTCGAGTTTGCCAGCCTCAGCAAGGACCTGATCCAGGAGATCGAGGCGAAGTGCAACGTCGAAGTGGCAGCCGGGCGCCCCGTGCGCGCACAGATGCTGCCGCGGGCCGAGGCGTTCCAGATACCCGACCTGATTCGCACCAAAATCAATCTGCTGCCCGAAGGCATCCAGGAAGTGCGCACAGTCGAAATCGTTGGGTTGGACTTGCAGGCGGATGGCGGCACGCACGCGGCCAACACGCAGGAGGTCGGCGCAATCAAGGTGGTGGACTACAAGAGCAAGGGGGCGATCAACAAGCGGCTCTATATTGCGCTGCCGGCCTAGGACAGATGGGCGCAAATAGGCCGGCGGTTTTGTAGAGCGATCTGCCAAATCGCTCTACATGCTGCCCTGCTCTATAACTACCGATTGACTTAGGTCCATGTGTACTAGCGTCTGCCGGAGGCGGAGGGGCCGTTCTGGCACGACGACAAAGCTGCCGGCAGGCGTGAGCCTCTTTCAAACATAACGCAGTGGATCGCCTTGTGACAACGAGATGCAACCCTTGTCATCACTTTTGTCGAGCGCGGCAATCAACTCAGTTCAAGACAGGATTTGAACGATGAGCATGCAACCACAGTTTGGTGAAGTCAAACCGAGCGTCAGCTACCCGGAGATGGAGGAGAATATCCTGCAGCTCTGGCGCCAGCGGGACGTCTTCCAGCGCAGTATGAGCGAGCGCAAAGGCGGTCCGGAATATGTCTTTTTCGAAGGCCCGCCCACGGCCAATGGCCGGCCCGGTATCCATCACGTGCTGGCGCGTGCCTTCAAAGATATCTTCCCCCGCTACAAGACGATGCAGGGCTACTACGTCCTGCGCCGTGGCGGCTGGGATACACACGGCCTGCCCGTCGAAATCGAGGTGGAGAAGCATCTGGGCCTCACCGGCAAGCAGCAGATCGAGGCCTACGGTATCGCAGAGTTCAACGCACTCTGCCGCAATTCCACCATGGAATATATCGGCGAGTGGGAAGAACTGACGGAGCGCATGGCCTTCTGGGTGGACTTGAAGACAGCCTACGTCACCTTCCGCAACGAGTATATTGAGTCCCTGTGGTGGATTCTTAAGCAGTTTTGGGAGAAAGACCTGCTTTTCCAGGGCTACAAGATCGTGCCCTATTGCCCGCGCTGCGGCACGCCGCTGAGCAGCCACGAACTGTCGCTGGGCTACAAGGAAGGCACCATCGACCCGAGCGTCTACGTCAAGTTCCGTGTGCAGGATGGCGAAGGGCGCAGGGTGAAGGGCGAGGAGGAATTTCTGCTTGCCTGGACGACGACGCCGTGGACGCTGCCGGGCAACGTGGCTCTGGCCGTCGGCGCCAACATAGAGTACGTGCGGGTACGCGACGCCGGCGGTGACGTGCTGACGCTGGCAGCCGAACTGGCTGAGCGCGTCCTGCGCCCCGGCTATGAAGTGCTCGAGCGCATGAAGGGCAGCGACCTGGTCGGGCTGCACTACGAGCCTCTCTACAAATTCTACCCGGTAGAGCAGGAGTACGGCTATGTGGTCACCGGCGACTTTGTCAGCACAGAAGACGGCACGGGCATCGTGCACATTGCGCCGGCCTTTGGCGCCGACGACATGGAAGTGGGCAAGAAGTACGGCCTGCCCATTATCCTGACCATCGACGCAACCGGCTCCTTCCGCCCCGAAGTGACGCCGTGGGCCGGCGTCTTCGTCAAAGAGGCTGACCCAGCCATCCAGGAGGAACTGGCAGGCCGTGGACTGCTCTATAAGGCAACGACCTACGAACATACTTATCCCTTCTGCTGGCGCTGCGATTCGCCGCTGCTCTACACCGCCCGGGAGACATGGTACGTGCGCACGAGCGCCTACCGCGACCGGCTCGTGGCGATCAACCAGGAGATCAACTGGTACCCGGAACACATCAAGGACGGGCGCTTCGGCAACTGGTTGGAGAACAACGTCGACTGGGCCCTGGGCCGCGAACGCTACTGGGCCACGCCCATCCCCATCTGGCGCAGCGATGCACCGGGCAGCACCTACATGGAGTGCATCGGTTCCGTTGCCGAGCTGGAGGCGAAGGTCGGTCGCCCGCTGGAAGACTTGGACCTGCATCGGCCCTATGTCGATGAACTGACCTGGCTCGCACCCGACGGCGGTGTCATGCGACGCATCAAAGAGCTGACCGACGTCTGGTTTGATTCGGGCTCCATGCCGGTTGCACAATGGCATTATCCGTTCGAGAACGCGGCGGAGTGGGATCGCCAAAAGCAGGCCGACTACATCTGTGAGGCCATCGATCAGACGCGCGGCTGGTTCTATACCCTGCACGCCGTGAGCACGCTGCTTTTCGACCGGCCAGCCTTCAAGAACGTCATCTGCCTGGGCCACATCCTGGCCGAAGATGGCAGCAAGATGAGCAAGAGCAAGGGCAACGTCGTCAACCCGTGGGAAGTCTTCAACGTGCACGGCGTCGATGCCACGCGCTGGTACATGTACACGGCCAGCCCGCCCGGCAACAGCCGCCGCTTCTCCGTCAACCTGGTCGGTGAGACGGTGCGCCGCTTCCTGAACACGCTGTGGAATACGTACTCCTTCTTCGTAACCTACGCCAATCTGAGCAACTGGAGAATCGCAGCCGGCGCTTCCAGCGCTGGGCCGAACGCTCAATCGTCAACCACCGATCTCCGCGCTCCAAATCTGCTCGACCGTTGGGTGCTCTCGGAATTGAACCGGCTCGTGCGCGATGTCACCTACGCCTATGAGAACTACGACGTGCTGGGCGCCACGCGGCCTGTCGCCGATTTCGTGGAGAGCCTGAGCAACTGGTACGTGCGCCTCAGCCGCCGCCGCTTCTGGGATGGCGACGCAGATGCCCTCCAGACGCTCTACGATGTGCTGGTGACGGTGGCTTACCTGCTGGCGCCAGCCACACCATTCGTGGCAGAGGAGATTTATCAGAACCTGGTGGCAAATAGGGCCAGCCACGGCGACAAGGAGAGCAGGAGCGAGCGAGCGGGAGAGGCGCAGTTGCTGCCCTCCACCTCTCACGCCCCTGACTCAATCCACCTGGCGCGCTGGCCGCAGGTCAACCCGGCGATCATCGACGAGCACTTGAGTGCCGACATGGCCATGGTGCAGCGTGTGACCAGCCTCGGCCATGCTGCTCGCCAGAATGCCAATCTCAAGGTGCGTCAGCCGCTGGCCCAGGTTGTGGTGCGCACGCGCAACGCAGCGGAGGAGGCATCGTTGCGCCATTTGCAGCAGCTGGTGCTCGACGAACTGAATGTCAAGGCGATGAGCTTTACCCACGCGAGCGGCGATCTGGTCGATGTGGTGGTCTTCCCCTATCCGAAACAGCTCGGCCAGAAGTACGGCAAGGGCTATCCCAAGATCCGCCAGGCCATGGCCGCCCTGGACCAGGGCGACCTGGCTGCCCGCCTCCAGGGCGGTGAGACGGTGGAGATTGCAGCCGAGGGCGAGACCTACGCGGTGGCGCCGGAGGATGTGGAAGTGCGGGTGACCCCGCGCGCCGGCTTCAGCGTGGCACAGGAGGCCGGCTACCTGGTCGCCGTTACCACGGAACTGGACCAGGCGCTCATCCAGGAAGGCTATGCGCGCGAGCTGGTGCGCCGCATCCAGCAGCTGCGCAAGGACGCCGGACTGGAAATCAGCGACCGCATCGTCACCTACATCGCAGACTCCGATCTCATCCATGAGGTGCTGGCCCACTTTGGCGTGTACGTGCGCGAGGAAACACTGAGCGTCGATCTCGTACAACTGCACCCCGGCCAGGGCGACACCGTACCGGAGAATCTGCCGCAGGCGACTTTTGACCTGGATGGTCGAGACGTCACTGTCGCCATCGCAAAGAAGTAGATCCAGAGCCGCCGTTGCACCGCCGAGAACACGTTCTCGGCGGTGCAACGGAACTGTGGTTTAATCCCTAGTATGAATATTCTTGTCACGGGTGGCGCTGGCTTCATCGGTTCGCACACAGTCGACGCAGCACAGCAGGCTGGGCATACAGTGCGCGTCTTGGATAATCTCTCCACTGGTACGGTCGCCAATCTGCCGGCTGACGTCGATCTGCACCAAGGAGATGTGACTGATTGCGCTGCCGTCGAGCGGGCATTGTGCGGCTGCGACGCGGTCATCCATCTGGCTGCGCTGGTCAGTGTACCGCAGTCGCTGCAAGAGCCGGTGAAGACCTATCATGTCAACACGACGGGCACCGTCGGCCTGTTGGAGGCTGCGCGCCAGGCAGGTGTGCGGCGCGTGGTGTTGGCTTCAACGTGCGCCGTCTACGGCGATCTCCCTGGCCGCAAGACCGAAGAGTCGCCCGCTCAGCCGCTGGTGCCCTATGCAGCCAGTAAACGCATGGCCGAGCAGTGGTTCCAGCTCTATGCGCTGGCCTATGCGATGGAGACGGTCGTGCTGCGTTACTTCAACGTCTACGGTCCACGCCAGCGCGCCGACTCCCCCTACAGTGGCGTCATTGCCCGCTGGTGCGACGCAGCAGGGGCGGGCCAGCCCTGTCGCATTTTCGGCGACGGCAACCAGACGCGCGACTTCGTCTCTGTGCACGATGTAGCCCGGGCCAACTTACTGGCAGCGACCCACCCTGCCTTCGCCTGGGGGGAGATCTACCAGGTGGCAACCGGCCAGTCAACGACGCTCAACGGCGTGCTCGACGCGCTGGCCGCTGTCAGTCCGCAGCCGTTGCAGCGCAGCTACGCAGCACCGCGAGCCGGTGACATCATCCACTCCGCCGGCAGTAGCGACAAGCTGCGGCAGTTGGGCTGGCAGCCGTCCGTTACCTTGCGCGAGGGACTGGCTGAACTGCTGCAAGGTTCATGAGCTTGCTGGCTGCATCCGCTCTGTCAGCACATCGTAACGTGGCGAATGGCACGATTGTGCGGGGGGCATGATAAAATAGTCGTGATGTCATTGTGCCAGGGAACGCGCAGTGACACGCAAGAACCATCGATAAGAAACGACTCGGAGCCGCCTCCAGCCGCCTACTTGACGTTGTTGCCCACCTTGTACCTGGAGCGGTGAACTGTACTTCCTCTTGTAGCGATCCAGATAGGGAACAACTATGACGGCGATCAATTTTGGGACTGACGGCTGGCGCGCCGTCATCAGCGAAGAATTCACCTTTGACAATGTGCGTAAGGTCGCCCAGGCCATCGCCGAGAAGACGTTGGATGATGGAGCGGGTAGCGGCGGGCCAGCCAACGGCGCTCCCGCCCGCCCGTCGCTGGTCGTCGGCTTTGATACGCGGTTTCTCAGCGACCGCTATGCCATGGCCGTGGCTGAGGTACTTGCCGCCAACGGCATCCATGTCTGGCTGACGCACAGCGATTCGCCCACACCCATAACGAGCTTCGCCATCGTAGACAAGCAGGCGGACGGCGGTGTCATGATCACAGCCAGCCACAACCCGCCACGCTACAACGGCATCAAGCTCAAAGCAGCCTTCGGCGGATCGGCCAGCCCTGCTGCCTGCAAAGAAGTGGAACGGCGCATTGTGGCTGCCGGCGATGCCGCACCCCGGCGCATGGAGTTCGAAGAGGCGCTTGCCGCGCAGTGGATTACACGCTTCGACCCGTTCCCCGCCTACGAGGCACATGTGCGACGGCTGGTCGATTTTGAAGCCATTGGCCGTGCCAACCTCTCTGTCGCCATCGATCCTATGTACGGCGCCGGACGGCTCTACCTGGCGCGCCTGCTGCGCGAGGCCGGCTGCCAGGTGCACGAGATTCGGAACGAGATGAATCCCGGTTTCAACGGCATTCACCCCGAGCCGATTGCCCGTCATCTGGAGCCGCTCATCGAAATTATGCGCACGGGCGAGTACCAGCTTGGTCTGGCGACGGATGGCGACGCCGACCGCATCGGCGCTGTAGACCCGTCCGGTCGCTTCATCGACCCGCACGGCATCATGGCGCTGCTGGTGGAGCATCTGGTGCAGCGCCGCGGCCTGCGTGGCAGCGTCGTCAAAACTGTCAGCACGACGCAGATGCTCAACCGCCTGGCCGAACGCTACGGGCTGACCGTCTACGAGACGCCGGTAGGGTTCAACCATATCACCGACCATATGCTGCGCGAACCCGTACTCATCGGCGGCGAGGAGAGCGGCGGCATCAGTATTCTCGGCCATATCCCCGAAGGCGATGGGATACTCATGGGGCTGTTGCTGGCCGAGCTGGTCGCCGCACAGCGGATGAGCCTGGCGGCGCTACTCGAGGAACTGATGGCTGCGCCCGACGTGGGCAGTTTCTGTTACGCGCGCGTCGACCGACCGGTCAAGCCCTTCAAAAAATCGCACCTGGTCGCCGGCCTGATGTCCAACGTGCCGGCGCAGCTCGGCGGTGCAGCAATTGCTCGCGTCAGCGATGGCGACGGCGTTAAGTACATCCTGGCCGACAATAGCTGGCTGCTGATTCGCCCCAGCGGCACAGAACCGGTGCTCCGTATCTATGCCGAGGCGCGCTCCACCGAGCAGGTCAAGGCGCTACTGCTCGAAGGCGGCACCCTGGCCGAGGTGCAGATAGCGGTCCTGTCGTCGCGCGCCTGATCTCGCTGCCGTTGAGCCTTTGCCTGCAAGAGGGACGCAGAGAAGCCTGAACCGAACTTCTCTGCGCCTCTGCACCGTTTCGTCAAAAGTGCGAGCTTCTTACTGCCCCAGGACGTAAGCGAAGATCAGCGGGGCGACAATGGTGGCGTCACTCTCGACGATGAATTTGGGCGTGGTGATGTCCAGTTTCTCCCAGGTAATCTTTTCATTGGGCACGGCACCGGAATAGGAACCATAGCTCGTGGTAGAGTCGCTGATCTGGCAGAAGTAGGACCAGAGCGGGATATCGTCGCGCTGCAGGTCCTGGCGCATCATCGGTACGACACAGATGGGGAAATCGCCGGCAATGCCGCCACCGATCTGGAAGAAGCCGATGGGCGTTTCGTCGGTAGTCGCATCGTACCAGGTGGCCAGTTCCATCATGTACTCGATACCGGTGCGCACCGTGTGCACGTTGCGAATATCGCCGGCGATGCAGTGCCCAGCATAGATGTTCCCCGTAGTGGAATCTTCCCAGCCCGGTACGAAGATGGGCAGGTTCTGCTCGCAGGCGGCGAGCAGCCAGGAGTTCTTGGGGTCGATCTGGTAGTACCGCGCCAGGGTGCCGCTGCGCAGGATGCGGTAGAGAAACTCGTGCGGGAAGTAGCGCTCGCCGGCGCGATCCGCCGCCAGCCACTGCTCGAGAATGGCGCCCTCGATCCGGCGGATGGCCTCCTCTTCAGGGATACAGGTGTCGGTAACGCGATTGAGATGGCGGGAGAGCAATTCATGCTCGTCCGCCGGCGTCAGGTCGCGATAGTTGGGCACGCGCACATAGTAATCGTGCGCCACCAGATTGTAGAGGTCCTCTTCGAGGTTGGCGCCGGTGCAGGAGATTGCATGTACCTTGCCCTGGCGAATCATCTCGGCGAGCGACAGACCGAGCTCGGCCGTGCTCATGGCGCCGGCCAGGGCGATCAGCATCTTCCCACCACGACCGATGAACTGCACGTAGCCCTCCGCTGCGTCGATCAGCGCCGCAGCGTTGAAGTGGCGATAGTGGTGCTGGATGAACGCCCGCACCGCACTGGCATTTTCCATCATTCCCCCTTGCGCATGATGTACGAAATTGCTTTGTAGACGAGTTTGGCCACAGCGAAATCGGCCATGTGCAGCGCCGGCGCCGGCGCCAACTCGACACAGTCCATGCCGATAACCTGAGCATTGGCGTTCAGCATGCGTAGGATCGTCAACGCTTCGCTCCAACTCAAGCCGTCCGGCTCAGGCGTGCCGGTAGCCGGCACGACAGCCGGGTCCAACCCGTCGACGTCGATGGTCAGAAAGACCCGGCGCCCACGCACCCGCTCGACAAATTCTGCCTGCCAGTCACCAGCATGGACCTCTTCGGCGTACCAGACGCGCGCCCGCGCCGGGTTGCGCCGCACGAAGTCGACTTCTTCGCCGCAGACCGAGCGAATGCCCAGTTGCAGCACCTGTTCGACGCCTGGCTCCTCTAACAGACGGCGGGCGATACAGGCGTGGCTGTAGGGCGAACCCTCGTAGCGGTCGCGCAGATCGCTGTGCGCGTCGAGCTGAACCACGGTCAGCGGGCCGCCGAGAGCGGCCAGCAGGCCACGTCCAACGCCCACAGAGACCGTGTGCTCGCCACCCAGCCCAACTACCAGCTTGCCCGACCGAGCGGCCGCTGCTACCGCAGCTGCAATGGCGTCGACCGCCGCAGCAGGGTCGTCCGGCAGGGCCAGCGTCGGCAGCGTGTGTACACCGTAGCGCACAGCCGGCTCTTCATCGTACTCGCGGTCGAAGAGCTCGACCTGCTGCGACGCTGTGATGATGGCGGCCGGCCCATCCGCCGCGCCGCCACCATAGCTCACCGTTGCTTCGAATGGAATGGGCAGGACGAGCACGCCGGCGCGCTCAAACGCACTGGCTGCCTCGTCAAGCCCGAGAAAGTTGTCGGGTGTCATCATCGTGGCGCACCTGCGCTAGATCAGGATGGCCGCACTGATGACTGTCGTCCACACCCCCCCCGGCGCGGCGGTCACCGCCACAGTGAGGCTCGTGCTATCGACGATTTCGCCGCCGATCATGTACTGCTCGCGGCGCTCGTTGTAGTCCTTTTCGGCGTCGAAGTTGATGCCGAGTGTCGAAGCCAGCATGGTAGCCGCCAGATCCTCGGCATAATCGCCGGCTTCTTGCTCGGTCTGGCCGTAGGTGTGGTGCTCAGAAAGATAGCCGTACTTGTCGTGGTCGGCAGGGCGAGCCACGCCGATGGAGGCGGCAATCCGCCGGCCCGGTTCGTTGCTGGACATTTCTGCGATGACGGCAAAGACGACTTCGCCGGGTTGCAGCAGCTTCAGCCCTTCCTCGCGCGGCACGATCTGGCAGTGCGGCGGGAAAATCGACGAGACGCGCACCAGGTTGAACTGGGCAATTCCCGCCTCGCGCAGGGCGAGTTCAAAGCTGGTCAATTTTTCTCTGTGGATGCCTACGCCGCGCGTCAAGAAGAGCTTGCGTGGAATTAGTCGCATTTCAATCCCCTCCCAGGTCAACAAGCGAAAAAAATGGCGGCAGCCAGCTTGTGCTGCACGCCAAACATGAATAGTAGGGTCTTTGTCTCAGGACGTCAAATAGCAAGGTGAATTCTGCGGATGTCGCCGTTGTCCCTCATCTATTCGATCGGGATCGGCTCCCCCATCACGGGCGGCGGTGCCCGGTGGATGACATCGAAGAGGGCAGAA
>CAIRNL010000746.1 GCA_903879975.1 uncultured Chloroflexota bacterium
ATGACGAAGACCTTTCCCTGCAGGAGTATTTGCAACTCCTGAGAAACGTGTTCTCTGAAACCTATCGGGTTTTAGTGCATGGGGGGCGTGCTTGCATCAACGTTGCCAATTTGGGCCGAAAACCCTATATCCCATTATCCGATTTTGTTTCGCGGATAATGTTGGAGATTGGTTTTTATATGCGGGGTGAAATTATTTGGAGCAAAGGCGCTGCGGCAGGTGTTTCGATGGCCTGGGGTAGTTGGCAATCGGCATCAAATCCAGTACTACGCGACACCCATGAATATATCCTGGTCTTTTGCAAGGGTACATTTGAACGAAAAAAGATAGAAGGCAAGGAAAATACCATTGCGAAAGAGCAGTTTATGGAATGGACAAAATCAGTCTGGACGATGAATACGGAATCCGCTAAAAAAATAGGTCACCCTGCGCCATTTCCTATCGAATTGCCCTACCGGCTCATACAGTTATACACCTATAAGGGTGATATTGTCTTAGACCCCTTTATGGGCAGTGGCTCTACAGCGATTGCTGCGTTGAAATCTGACCGAAAATATGTCGGCTATGATATTGATGCTGAATATATCCAATTAGCTGAAGAACGGATTGCACCGTATCGGATGCAAATCAATCTGGGATTGTAGGCACAGACGACGCCGGGCTAGTGCCGGGTTGCGTGGATCACCGGGGGATCGGCGTAGGTGTTTGTGTCGCAGCCGGATCGATGCCTGCGGGAGCTGCAGGCAGTGGCGGGGCCGGTTTGAGCGCCACGTTTTGGCAGGCGACAGAGAGCCGGATGTACTGCGGATTGCCTGACACCCACGCCTGTCCAGCGTCCCGACGCACCTGCAGCCAGGCGCAGTTGTCGATCTGGCCTGTCACGCTCAGCCGCTCACCGCGTGACAGCGTCTGCAAGACGGCATACTCCGTACCCGGCCCGGCTCGCACATTCAGACGATCCGACAGTACCTCCGCCACTGAGGCCACCGGGGTCGCCACCGGCATGCGGGTCGGCGTTGGCACGACCACCTGGATCAGCACATCGCGGCTGCCCGGCTGCACTGTGCCATCGGCCAGATACATGCGCGTGGTCAGCCGGTAGGTGCCCGCCGTGTTGAAGGGAATCTCGACCTGCCAGGCGCCGTCGGCCGCGCTCGTCGTCGTACCGAGCGGCGCGCCGCCAGCCAGCACTTCGATCTGTGTCTCCGGCGGCGCACTGCCGCGCACGGTCAGCAATGCGCCCACGGCCAGCGCGCCCGTGGGTGTCGCGCCCAGGACACGCAACGGGGTCACAGCCGGCGTATGGGTTGGGGTCACAGCCGGCGTATGGGTTGGAGTCGCAGCCGGCGTATGGGTTGGAGTCGCAGCCGGCGTATGGGGCGGCGCTACACCGAGCAGCGCGTACACCTCGAAGGGCATGACCCTGCCCGTCAAACTCGCACAATAGATGCCTGCGTCCAGTCGAAAACCTGCCCTGACAAACTGCACCTCGCGCAGCAGCGCCATCCGGCGCTGTGCGTCGACAGCAGCCAGCCGGCCATCGTAGGCCAGCAGCGCATCGTTGCGCAGCCGGTCTTGCACTTCCTGCTGCCGCTCCTCCGGCGTTCCCTCACCGCTATCACATACGCGTTCCGCCCCTACTGGCTGCCAGTCGAAGAGCTGCCGGTCCTCTGCCGTCACGTAGACATGGGCGCGCACGCAGATTTCACCCAGATGCTCCGTCGAATTGTAATAGTCCGGATCGGCTTTCATCCGCACCAGACCCTGCGCGGCGACATTCACCTCGTTGCGCGTCAGCACAGAATCGGCAGCCGTCGTCTGAGCGCTGATGATCACGCCGTAGAAACTGGTGATGGCTGCGCGCTTCACTGCTGCCAGCAGCTTTTCCTTGGCATCCTCCACATCGACATAAGCGCCCGGCCCGATGCAGCGAACCAGTTCCTCTTCCTGCACGACCCTCTCCTGGGCAGCGACAGACTCGGTCCATGCCATCAGGCCAAAGAGTATGCCGATCAGTGCACACAGCGCTGCCAGCGTACGGGGCACGCCGGTGGGTGGCTGTATGACAGACAGGCTGTCTCCGACCTTCTGGGAAGCTCTGGAGCTTCCCAGGGGGTCGGCTGAGCATTCGCTGCTGAGTCGGGTCATGGGTCGGCCAGGTTAGGGTTGGTCACGGACAGGCGACAGCGTCCGCGTGAAAATGGAGTGTAGCTAACGTCTGGGGCAGTGTCAAGTTGCAAAAACGGACTACTGCCTCAGACGCGGCAGGACTTGTTCGCCGAGCAGGCGCAGGCCGCGTTCGGGCGTCAGGCCGTGCGGGGTGCCGAACTCGACACGCGCCGCACCGGCGGCAAAGAGCGCTTCGGCATGGGCGGCCAGCTCGGCTGGGGTGCCGGCAAAGGCAAAGCGAGCCAGCAGGTCGTCGGAGATGAGCGCGGC
>CAIRNL010000747.1 GCA_903879975.1 uncultured Chloroflexota bacterium
AGCGTCGGCCAGGCGGCCCACCATGCGTATGCTGGCGTCGAGCGCATCCGCTTCGCCGGCGCACATTGTCGCCGCGATATCGGGCTGCCCAGGGGTGAGCGCAATCGCACCGCGCCTCAGACAGACCACAGCAGGCGCTAGCGCCCAGCCTGCTCACAGTAGAGAAGAGAGATGAACAATCAATCTGAGTCCGAACGCCCCGCCGAATCTACCAACAGACAGTCGGCCAACAGCGCCGGCCAACAGGCCGCCCCTGTGCCGCCCGACCTTCAAGACGAGATCGTCGAGACTGCACATAGCGTCACTGTCGCTGGCACCGAAATTCCCTATGCAGTGACGGCTGGGCGCATGGTGATGAAGGATGAAGCGGGCAAGGCCAAGGCCGCCGTCTTCTTCGTCGCCTACACGCGCACCGATGTCGGCGACATCAGCCAGCGCCCGCTGACGATCTCTTTCAACGGCGGCCCCGGCTCGTCGTCGGTCTGGCTGCACCTCGGCCTGCTGGGACCACGGCGCGTGCTCAGCGGAGATGCCGGCAGCCCTCTGCCGCCGCCCTACCGGCTGGTCAACAACGAGTATTCGCTGCTCGATATGACGGACATCGTCTTCGTAGACCCGGTCAGCACTGGCTTCAGCCGGCCTGCACCCGGCGAGGATGCCAGACAGTTCCATGGGCTGGAACAGGACATCGAGTCGGTGGGTGAGTTCATCCGCCTGTATATGACGCGCTACAAGCGCTGGGCATCGCCCAAGTACCTCATCGGCGAGAGCTACGGCACGACGCGCGCCGCTGGCCTGGCCGGCCACATGCAGCGCCGCCATGGCATGTATTTCAACGGCCTGATGCTTATCTCTAGCGTCCTTAACTTCCAAACGCTGCATTTCGAGGTCGGCAACGATCTGCCCTATTTGCTGTTCCTGCCGACCTACACCGCAACGGCTTGGTTTCACGGTCGCCTTGTTGCAGAACTGCAACAAAATCTGCAATCGGCCCTTTCGGAAGCGCAAAAATTCGCATCTGGCGACTATGCGCGCGCGCTCTTCTGCGGTGCGGCATTGCCGGCCGCAGAGCGGGGTGCGATCGTGAAACAGCTGGCGCGTCTGACGGGTCTCACTGACGCTTATGTTGAACAGGCCGACCTGCGAATTGAGATCCAGCGCTTCTGCAAAGAGTTGCTGCGCGGGGAGCGCCGTACCGTCGGCCGGCTCGACAGCCGTTTCACGGGACGCGATCGCGACGCAGCCGGCGAGTTCAGCGAGGCAGACCCAAGCTACTCGGCCATCCAGGGCGCGTACACGGGCGCCCTGAACGACTATGTACGCCGCGACCTGCGCTTCGAGAGCGACCTGCCCTACGAAGTGCTGACCGGACTCTACGAACGGTGGGATTACAGCAAGCACCAGAATCGCTATGTCGATGTCAGTGAAACGCTGCGGGCGGCCATCAGCCAGAACCCGTTCTTGCGGGTCCTGATTGCCAACGGCTACTATGACCTGGCCACGCCCTACTTTGCGACCGAATACACGGTCAATCACCTGGCGCTGGCACCGGAGTTGCAGGCCAACGTCACGCTGACCTACTACGAGGCTGGGCACATGATGTACGTGCATGAGCCATCGCTGGCACAGCTGCGCGCTGACCTGGTAACATTCCTGCGCGGCTGAGCAGGTCACAGCGATCCGTAACCCATGACCGATTGATCTCCAACAACATAGCCAATCAGGACAGCTGATTGCAGAGGGGAGCGGAGGCGCCGGCATGACGGCAAAACTGGCAGTGTTCATTTCTGGCAACGGGAGCAGTCTCCAGGCCCTCATCGACGCGATCCGCATGAAGGTACTGGCAGCGCGGGTTGAAGTCGTCGTCTCCAACCGCGAGGAGGCGTTTGGGTTGGTGCGGGCGCAAAAGGCCGGCATCCCCACACGCCATCATCCGCTCAGTCCCTACAGTGAGGCCGGGCGTCCGCGCAGCGAATACGACGCCGATCTGGCTCGTATCGTCGGCGAGTACAAGCCCGACTGGATCGTGCTGGCCGGCTGGATGCACATTCTCAGCCGCGCCTTTCTCGACCGCTATCCCTACCGTGTGGTCAATCTACACCCAGCGCTGCCCGGCCAATTCCCCGGCGCACACGCCGTCGAAGATGCCTTTGCGGCCTATCGCCGCGGCGAGATCAAGCAGACAGGGTGCATGGTGCACCTGGTGCCCGACGAGGCGGTGGGCGCCGGCCCTGTCATCGGCACAACAGAGGTGCCCATCTACCGCACCGACACGCTGGAGACGTTGCGCAATCGCCTGCAGCAGGCGGAGCAGGTGTTGCTCGTTCAATCATTGCAGCGATTGATCGTCGGGGACGAAGAGATCGAGGAGGAGGGAGAGGAATCGTGAAAACCCGGACAGCCGTGCTCCACAGCGTCGGTGACCCACTGACGATTGAAACCCTCGACCTTGCCGCACCGCGCGCCGGTGAAGTGCTGGTCCATATCCAGGCTGCAGGCGTCTGCCACAGCGACTGGCACCTGATCAGCGGGGCGACGCGCCATCCGCTGCCCGCTGCGTTGGGCCACGAAGGGGCTGGGCGCGTCGAGGCCGTCGGTTCGGGCGTCACCGGCCTGCGCCTCGGCGACAGCGTGAGCTTGAACTGGGCACCGGCCTGTGGCGATTGCTTTTACTGTCTGCACGATTCGCCCTGCCTCTGCGAAACCTACCTGGAACCCATCTGGGCTGGGACGCTGCTGGACGGCACGCCGCGCTACACGCTGAACGGGCAGCCGGTCTATCACTACTGCGGGCTGGGATGTTTCAGCGACTATGTGGTCGTGCCAGCGCAGTG
>CAIRNL010000748.1 GCA_903879975.1 uncultured Chloroflexota bacterium
CAACATGGCCAGCAGCCAGAAAGGCGGCATATGGCTGACGGCCTGCCCGCGAAAGACAGCCAGCCAGGTGGGCAACAACAGCAGAACGATCAGCCCCAACCAGAACGGCGCCTGCATCACCACCAGAAAAACACAGAGTGCAGCTTCCGCAGTCGCCAGCAGGAGCAACCCCACCAGGTCTGCTCCTGCAGCGAGCACGCGCATTTCGCCCCAGTGGTGAACGACCCATAGGCAGACCAGTATGATCTGCGGCGCCCATGCCACTGCGGTCTCAGCGGGTATCGCGGTCAGAAGGGCGAGCAACCATGGCAAGCCAATGGCTACCAGGCTGAACAAGAGCACTGGAATGCCCGCCAGCGTATGCCGCGCCGTCCAGCCCAGGACGGTGAGCAAGACAACGCCCAGCGTCAGCAAAAGCGCGGGGAAACCCAATACTGACGCTACGACGAAGGCCAACAAAAAGGCCGGCGCGCCCACGCGAAACGCAAGCGGCCACAAATCCGTGTGATCTTCGGAGAAGAGGCGTGCGGCTGGCGATTGCGGTTCCAGGTAAGGGAGCCGAACCTGTTGGCGCAGCACGCGCGGTGCGAGGGGCAGCAGCGCGTCGCGCCCACCCGCCAGCCGCCACACACTACCCCACAGCGGATCGGCCAGTAACAGGGCTAGGGCAAGCGCCTGCCAGTCGACGGCAGCAAAGGGAAGCCCAGCCGCCATCAAACCGGCCACACCCGCCCACAGAGCCGCTGGTCGCCACGGCGCGCGTTCCATCCATACCTGGGTATTGATCAAGCCAGAAGTTGTCAGGTCGGCCTGCGCCACGCGACCGGTAGCGACCTGCCGGCGCAGGCGCCCCAGCCACGTGGTGCCAACCGGCGCTACGTGTCGCTCTGATTCCGTCATAGACAACCGTCATATCCGTCCTCCAAGGACCATACGAGCCAGTCGCGCGCATGGGGGGGAGGCCTTATCGCAAATTATACCAGACGGGACAAAGTAGGCGGAATCAGCCGGGAAGCGACATGCTTGACACATCATTCAGCAGCACGACAGCATCGCGCGGCGGGACACGCACGCCCTTGAGTGCAGTACCCTGCACTGTGTAGCTGCCACTGTTCCAGATCGCCTGGTAGCCCGCTACGGATGCACCGCTGCCGGGCAGCACCAAATCGACCACCGTGCTGTCGTGCGTGCTGTTCAAGAGCACGACTGCATGCTGGTTGCCGAGGGTGCGCATAAACCCAAAGACTCCTTCGTCGGCGAAGATGGTGGTATAAGAACCGGTGCGCAGAACCGCGTGCTGGTTGCGCAAGGCGATCGCGCGGCCAAAAAAGGTGAGCAGGTCCTGGTTCCACTGCGTCGTGTCATGCCACGGAAAAGCGCCGCGCGAGAATGGGTCATTGGCACCTGTCATACCGATTTCATCGCCGTAGTAGACACATGGGGCACCGGGCATCGTCATCTGGAAAAGGGTGCACAGACGCAGCGCGCTCACATCGTCGCCCACTGTCCAGAGTGTACGCGCCGTGTCATGGCTGTCCAGCAGGTTCATCTGTGCCTGCATCACCTCCCACGAGTAAATGTCAACCATGTGATGTACAGCGGCCGCCAGGTCACGTGCGTCGAGCGTCACCAACGTGTAGCCACCCGGCTTGTATTCCGTACGGAGCGTCTCGGCGCCGAAGAAACCTAGCGCCAGCCGGCTGAAAACATAGTTCATCACCGCGTCGAAGCGGTCGCCGTACAGCCACTCGCGCGCCTCATGCCAGATCTCGCCGACAATGTACGCGTCGGGATTCCCTTCTTTGACCGTCTTGCGAAATGCACGCCAGAACTCGGCATCGTCGATCTCCTCCGGCACGTCGAGCCGCCAACCGTCGATGCCAAAGTCAATCCAGTAGCGCGCCACATCCAGCAAATATTGGCGTACCCCCTCGTTGGCGACATTGAATTTGGGCAACGCCGGCAGATTCCACCATGCATCGTAGTTGTGCGGGTTGTCGGCATCGTGTTCGTAAGGTCGCAGCGGCCAGCCGCGCACCGTGAACCAGTCGATGTAGGGCGAGTTGCCGCCGCATTCCAGGATGTGATGGAATGCCCAGAAGCCGCGGCCGGCGTGGTTGAAGACACCGTCTAGCACAACATACATCCGTCGGGCATGGGCAGCGTCGAGCAACTCGCGCAGCGCAGCGTTCCCGCCCAGAAGCGGGTCGATCTGCATGTAATCAAACGTGTGGTAGCGATGGTTGGATGCGGATGCAAAGATCGGGTTCAGATAGATGGCATTGACGCCAAGCTCTTGCAGGTAGTCCAGGTG
>CAIRNL010000749.1 GCA_903879975.1 uncultured Chloroflexota bacterium
AACCCAGCCTTTCGCCCTGTCGATCGAACGTGCTGTCAATCCTGCGCTGCTGCCCGAAGACGCCGCACTGGATGATCCCGCGCTCTACTTCAACAAGGAGCTGAGCTGGATCGATTTCAACTGGCGCGTCATGGCGCTGGCCATGGACGAGCGCACGCCGCTGCTGGAACGCGTCAAATTTGTGGCGATCACCGCAAGCAATCTCGACGAGTTCGTGCAGAAACGCATCGGCGGCCTGCGCCGGCAGGAGGCGGCCGACGTACGCCAACTCTCTGATGACGGCCGCACGCCGCAGGAGCAGTTGCGCCTCCTCCACGCGGCAGCCGCGCAGATGCACAGCCGGATGACGGCCCTGTGGGAGCGCGACCTGCGCGCACGCGTGGCGCAGGTCGCGCACATCCGCCTCGTCAAGCACTTTGCCGATCTGAGCAGTGAGCAGCAAGCCCTTCTCACAGAGCGCTTTCACGACGAGATCTACCAGGTGCTGACACCGCTGGCCGTCGATCCGGGCCACCCCTTTCCCTTCATCTCCAATCTCAGCCTGTCACTGGCCGTCGTGCTGCGCAACCGCAAAAACCAGACGGTGCACTTCGCGCGGATCAAGCTGCCCAGCCCACGCCTGATCGAAGTGCCGTGCACTCCGTCCGTCGATCCCAGTGAAATGGCGCCCATTCTCCTTTTGCCCGTCGAACAGTTGATCGCGGCGCACATCGACGATCTCTTTCCGGGCATGGACATTGTGAGCGTTCACCCCTTCCGCGTGACACGCAACGCCGACGTGCGCCGCGACGAGGAGGAAGCAGAAGACCTGCTGGAGATGATCTCGATCGAGCTGAGCGAGCGGCGCTTTGCCGCAGTCGTGCGGCTGGAAGTGGACCGGAATATGCCGGCCTTCGACCGTGATCTGCTCGTGCGCGAACTCAATCTGCGCCCCGAGGATGTCTATTCGGTTGACGGGCTGATCGACCTGACCTGCCTCTTTCAGGTGGCGGCAGCCGATCGGCCGGCGCTCAGATACGCGCCGTGGACACCTGTCATCCCACCGCGACTCCGGTACGAGGGCGAAAGCAAGGACGCGCCCAACCTCTTCGCCATGATCCGCCAGGGCGACCTGCTCGTCCATCACCCGTACGACTCCTTCACGGCCAGCACGGAACAGCTGCTCAAAGAGGCCGCAGAGGACCCGCATGTGCTCGCCATCAAACAAACACTCTACCGCACGTCGGACGACTCGCCCGTCGTCAAAGCACTCATCCATGCTGCGGAGAAGGGAAAGCAGGTCGCTGTGCTCGTCGAGGTCTCCGCACGCTTTGACGAAGCCAACAATATCGAGTGGGCGCAGATTCTGGAGACGGCAGGCGTACACGTGGCCTATGGGATCGTCGGGCTGAAGACGCACACCAAGGCTACCCTCATTGTGCGCAGCGAAGACGACCGCATCCGCACGTACTGCCACATCGGTACAGGCAATTATAACCCGAAGACCGCGCGCCTCTACACCGATCTGGGGTTGCTCACCTGCCGGCCAGAGTTGAGTCGCGATCTGGTCAACCTCTTTCACTTTCTCACCGGCTATGCGCCGGGACAGCGCTACGAGCAGGTGCTGATTGCGCCTGATTCCATGCGCTCCCGTTTTGAGGAACTGATCGCGCGCGAGATGGCCAACCAACAGCTGTCAGGCAACGGGCGCATCATCGCCAAAATGAACGGCCTCGACGACAAACGCATGGTGCGCAAACTCTACGAGGCATCGCAGGCCGGCGTCTCCATCGACCTGATTATCCGCGGCCATTGTACGCTGCGCCCCGGCCTGCCTGGCTTCAGCGAGAATATTCGCGTGCTCAGTATCTTGGGCCGTTTCCTCGAACACGACCGAATCTTCTATTTCCACAACGACGGCAACCCCATCACGATTATCGGCAGCGCAGACTGGCGAACACGCAACCTCACCCGCCGCGTCGAACTCGCCACACCGGTCACCGAGCCGGCGCTCCAACAGCAGTTGATCGACACCCTCCACGCCGCATTAGCCGACAACCGCTACGCCTGGGAACTCGACGGCAACGGCTACTACCGCCTGCGCCAGCCGGGGGAGAATGAACCCACGCGCAGTTTTCAGGATGAGATGATGGAGAGGGCGAGAGGAATGAGGGAATGACAAGATGAGGAGGGTGACTGACGACGAGATGACCGGATGAGAATCTGCCGCTGCCCAGAGGGCGAACTTGCAAAATCCTGAAGAGGTCTAACCCATGCCATCTCCACTCAATATTGGTCTCATCGGCGCCGGCCGCATCGGCCGGGTTCACGCCGCCAACGTGCAGCGCCGCATCCCGGACGCACGCATCATCCTGGTCGCCGACCCAGTCGAGCAGGCCGCGCGCGCGGCGGCCGACGACTTCGGCATCAAGTTCGCCGTGGCTGAATATCAGACCGTGCTGCAAAGCCCAGCGGTCGACGCAGTCGTCATCTGCTCGGCCACACATACGCATGCCGCCATTGCCATAGCGGCGGCGACAGCCGGCAAGCACATTTTCTGTGAAAAGCCGCTGGACTTCGATCTGGCCGTCATCGACGAGGTGCTGGCTGCAGTGAAGCAGTCGGGCGTCAAATTGCAGATGGGCTTCAACCGGCGTTTTGACGCCAACTTCGCACGCGTGCGCCAAGCCGTGATATCAGGCGAAATCGGAGCGCCGCATCTGATGCACCTCATCAGCCGCGACCCGGCGCCGCCGCCGCCCGCCTACATTGCGGTGTCGGGTGGCATGTTCCTGGACATGACGATCCATGACTTCGACATGGCGCGCTTCCTGCTAGGCGAGGAGGTAACGGAAATCTACGCTGCGGCCGGCGTGCTGGTCGATCCGGCAATTGGCGCACAAGGGGACGTGGACTCGGCGCTGGTCACGCTCAAGTTTGCAAACGGCGCCATCGGCGTCATCGACAACAGCCGACGGGCAGTGTACGGCTATGACCAGCGCGTCGAGATTCTGGGCAGCGACGGCAGTGTGAGTACGGGCAACATCTACCCCAACGCAGCCACGATCAGTACGGGCGAAGCAATCCGCCGCGACCTGCCCCTCAATTTCTTCATGGAGCGCTACACGGAGAGCTACGTCACAGAAATGCAGTCCTTCGTCGCCGCTGTGCGCAACGATACGCCCGTCCCAGTCACCGGCGAAGACGCCCGCACCGCCACGGCGCTGGCCTTGGCGGCACGGCGTTCGTTCGACGAGAATCGGCCGGTGAAGATGAGGGAATGAGAGGAATGAGGGGGATGAGTTGAGAACGGGCGATTGTATTCATCCGGTCGCCCCCTGATCTGGCCATCCCCCTCATCCGTAGGTTCCGACGATTTTGGAGTGATCAAAGTCGATGATGCCACCACTCATCATGGCGCTCTCAGGTGAGAGGAACCACATCACCAGCCCTGCTACGTCGTCCGGGCGTAGAATGCGACCAAAGGGCATACGGGCGTCGGCCAGCGCCAACCAGTTTTCGGGGTTGCCCTCCTTGCGCTGCACTGTGTCTTCGTTGGGTGTGCTCATCCA
>CAIRNL010000750.1 GCA_903879975.1 uncultured Chloroflexota bacterium
ATGGCGCGCAGCCGGGCGGTGGCGGGGAAGAGGTCGAAGCCGGGGGCGGCAGCCAGTTTGACCTGCATGCGGTCGCGCGCGGCCAGCAGTTCGTTGGCTTCGGCCAGGGTGGTGGTCATCGCTTTCTGAACGTAGACGTGTTTGCCGGCCGTTATGGCGCGCAGCGCGTGGGTGAAATGCTGCTGGATCGGCGTGATGACCAGTACGATGTCCAGGTCGATCTGCGCCAGCAGGGTGTCGAGATCGGTGAACCAGGCGGGGATCGCCCACTGCTGGGCGGTTTTAGCGGCACGTTCGGCGATACTGTCGACTGCAGCGACCAGCTCGACCCGCTGGCGGGCGTCGGGCAGGCTCAGATGGGGCAGGACCCCGCGCTGCGAGACACTTCCACAGCCGACCAGGGCAGCGCGTAAAGGGCGAGAGTGCATGGTGTGGCTCCTCATCACAGTTCAAAAAGTGTGCCGGCCTGCCGCAGGCGCCGCGCCGTTGCTCGGGCCGGCGCAGGTTCAGCCGATGGCAACCGCGCAGCCGGTGGCGGCAGATTCCTGTGCGGCTTCGATGATTTGTAGGACATGGGCGGCCTGCTCGAAGCCCAGCAGCGGCTCGCAGCGGTTTTCGATACAGTCGAGCAGGTGTTCGATGCCCAACAGATGGTCTGGCCCGCGGCTGCGGCCAGCGCGTATCTGGGGGAAGGGGGGATAGATTTCCTGCCACTGGCCGCCGCGCTCGATCAGGCGGACGGGCTGGTCGACGTAGATCGGGTCGAACGCCAGTGTGCCGGCCAGCCCATGCAGCTCCAGCGCAGGGCAGCGGCTGTCGACGACCACGGCATTGGAGGCCACGTGGGCGAAGCGGGAGCCGCCGAAATCGAGCAGCAGCTGCCAATGGTCGGCTGCTTCGACCGGCACCTGCAGGCCGGCGTGGGGGCCGTCGCGCACGGTGAAGCTGGTCTGGACGTGGGCGACCAGGGCCGTGACGCGGCGGACAGGGCCGAGCAGGGCGGCGAGGGCATGCAGCGGATAAACACCCATATCCAACATCGGGCCTGCGCCGGCGGCGAAGAACGGGGTCGGGTCCGAAGGATAGCCGTCCCAGGGGGGGACGCCGAAGAGTCCCTGGCCGTGGGCCGAGTGGACAGGGCCGATCACCTGGTCGTCGAGCAGCTGGCGCACGAAGCGCAGCTGGGGAAAGAGGCGGATGGAGGGCGCGCAGAGGGCGTGCAGGCCGTGCCGACGGGCCAGCGCTGCGAGTTCTCGAGCTGTGCGGGCGCTGGCGGCGGCGGGTTTTTCGCTGAAAAGATGGCGCCCGCTCTCCAGGATCGCGCGGTTGATGGTGTCGTGCAGATGGATGGGGGTGAGGTTGATGACTGCGTCGGCAGTGCATTCGGCAAGCATCTGGCGATACTCGGTGTAGCCATGCGGAATGGCGTAGTGCTGCATCGCCCAGCGCATTCGTTCAGGGGAGCGGGTGCACACGGCGACGAGTTCGGCGCGTTCGGCCAGGCGGTGAAATTCGGGCAGATAGTCGCGCTGGGCGACATCGCCGCAGCCGAGCAGAGCCAGTTGGATGCGTTTCATGCAGGTTCGAGCCTTTCACACCGGTGCAAGTGGCTCTCTCGCCAGACTTGCGCTGCAGCGCGCCGCAGACTGCGATGCGCAGGAGATGATCGTGGATGTGGTGACCATGATCCGGTTGCACTTAGGGGGCGATATGCGTAGAAGCCGAACGGACATGGACGGCAGTGCGATATTGAGATGGTAGCATAGACCGGCGCGGCGGAAAAATGTTGCAGGCGCCGGCCAACCAAAGGGAAATCTGTCCGGCGCAACGGGGGCAATGCATCCGGCCTGCGACGGCCACAATCAGCATGGGCAAGAGGCTCAAGGAGATACGATGACCGTTCAGATCTACGAATCACGCTACAAGGATCAGCCGGCACTGACAATCGAGACATC
>CAIRNL010000751.1 GCA_903879975.1 uncultured Chloroflexota bacterium
CAGATCCTGCTGAGCTTGGCAGCATCGTCAAGGACTGGGGCGGCCGCATGGCCGTGGCACTGACCATGCCCAACAGCTATTACGTGGGCATGAGCAGTCTGGCGCTGCAGTTGCTCTACCGTACCTTCAACGCCGAGCCGGATGTGGTGTGTGAGCGCATTTTCTGGGAGAAGGGTGCAGCGCAGGCCGGCAAGGCGCTGCTCTCGCTGGAAAGCGGCATTGCGGCGGCCGATTTCGACGTGTGGGCCTTCACCATCTCATGGGAGATGGACTACTTCAACGTCGTGGAGTTGCTGCGCCAATCCGGCATCCCGCCGTTGGCAGCGGAGCGCAGCGCAACACGCCAGTGGAATGGCCGTGCTTGGCCGCTGCTGGTTGCCGGTGGGCCGGGCGTGACCATGAACCCAGAGCCGGTGGCGCCTTTCTTCGATGCCATTTTGATCGGTGAGGGCGAGGAGGCGGTGCCGGATTTCATTGAGCGCTGTCGTGAGGGATTGGACGACCCGGCCGCGCTGCTGGTCGACCTTGACCGCACGCCAGGCTGGTATGTGCCGCACCTACGCCCCTCCAACCGCACCCATCCCCACTTTCGCAAAGTAGAGCGGCTGTGGGTGCGCAATCTGCCGGACTACGACACGAGCAGCACACTCTACACGCCCGACACCGAGTTCGCCAACATGCACCTGATGGAGATTGCGCGTGGCTGCGGCCGCGGCTGTCGCTTCTGTCTGGCCGGCTACGTCTACCGCCCTGCTCGCGAGCAGCCACTCGACCGGCTGCTGGCTTCGGCTGAGCGTGCGCTGGCGCGAGGGCAACGCAAAATTGGTCTGGTGAGCGCCGCCGTCTCCGACCATACGCAGATCGACGAGCTGGCCACAGAACTGCAGAAAATGGGGGCGAGCCTCAGCGCGTCCTCCATGCGCATGGATCCCATCTCGGTGCCGCTGATCAAGGCGCTGGCCGAGACAGGCGCCAAGAATCTCACCGTGGCACCCGAAGCGGGATCGCAGCGACTGCGCAATGTCATCAACAAGACACAGACCGAAGCGCAGATGATGGGCGCCATCAGCCTGGCGCAGGAGTTCAATTTTCCGCAGCTCAAGCTCTACTTCATGGTTGGGCATCCGACCGAAACCGAGGAAGACATCCAGGCGCTGATCGGCTTCACGCTGGAGGCGCGCAAGCGCTTCAAGCGGCGCATCGCCATCAACGCCACGCCCTTCGTACCCAAGGCGCATACCCCCTTCCAGTGGGAAGGCATGACGCCGGTCGAAACATTGCGCCAGCGGCAGAAGATGGTCTACCAGGCGCTGGCACGCCACGGCGTCGAGGTGCGCGCGGACTCACCCGACTGGGCCGAGGTGCAGGCGGTATTGAGCCGCGGCGACCGCGCTCTGGCCAACGTGCTGTTGGCAGTCCCATCCGGCGGCCTTACCGTCAAGTCGTTCTTTCAGGCCATGGCCGACCACGGGCTGGAGAAGGAGCACTACACCGGGGCCTGGACTATCGGGGACCCCCTGCCGTGGGACGTGGTGCAGAGCGGCGTGAGCGAGAACTACTTCCACTACGAGTTACGCCTGGCTGCGCAGGACCTGACTGGCCTGAGCTGCCCGCCCGACAGTGCCGGCTGCATGGCCTGCCAGGCGTGCGACCGGAGTTGGGCCTTCCGGTACGGTGGCAACAGCAACCGTCCTGTGCCTGCCGCCAAGGGCGGCCCCTGGCGTGCCGAGGACTGGCTGCCCTGGACGCAGTTGAAGGCGCCGGCCATCGATCTCCTGCCGGAGTGATCCACCCAGGTACAGGCGGCTCCAGCAGCGCTGCCACGAGAAAGGGATCGAATCGTGGCAAGCGCCAGGATGGATTACCGTACTCGCCTCTCAGCTCGCCTGGCGAATGGCGTCGACCGTAGCGGGATTCTCCAGGCTGCTCAGATCGCCCAGCGGCAGATCCAGGTATGCTGCGCGAATAACGCGATGCATCACCTTGGCGTTGCGCGTCTTGGGCAGTGCCGTGACGAACCTGACCGTGCGCGGCTTGAGCGGTTTGCCCAGCGCGGTCGCGACCAGGTCGATCAGCTCTGTACGCAGCGGATCGGCGGGTGCGTAGCCCTCGCGCAACACACAGAAGGCCACGACCTCCTGATCCTTGATGGGATGGGGCACGCCGATGGCTGCCGACTCGCTCACGGCTACATGCTTGTTGAGAATCGCCTCCACCTCGGCCGGGCCGAGCCGCTTGCCGCCCACCTTGATCGTGTCGTCGCTGCGTCCCAGGATGTACCACAGCCCGTGCGTGTCGACTGCAGCAAAATCCCCGTGCACCCAGAGGCCGGGCAGGGTGCGCCAGTAGGTTTCCAGATAGCGATTGTGGTCGCGCCAAAAGCCGCGTGTCATGCCGATCCAGGGTTGGCGGATGACGAGTTCACCCACCGCCCCGCGCACTGGATTGCCGGCTGCGTCGACCACGTCGGCATCCATGCCCACGACAGGCCCGCTGAACGCGCACGGCGCCAACGGCCGGAAGAAATCACCGCACAGGATGCCACCGCTAATCTCCGTACCCCCTGAATAATTGAGAATGGGCTTTGTCCCGCCCAGCACCGTGTGAAAGGTCCAGAGCCAGCTTTCAGGGTCCCACGGGCTGCCGGTGGAGCCGACTGCGCGCAGCGACGCGCAATCGTGGCGGCGCAGCGGTGCATCGCCGTGCGATTTCAGTACGCGCACGAGCGTGGGCGAGATGCCCAGGTATGTGATGGCGTGCCGAGCGACGAGCGCCCAGACGCGATCCACATCCGGGTAGTCGGGCGCGCCGTCGTAGAAGAGCATGGTTGCGCCGTTCAGCAGCGCGCCGAAGACGAGCCATGGCCCCATCATCCAGCCCATATCGGTAAACCAAAAAATCGTGTCCTGCGACTTGAGGTCCATGCTGTGGCGCATGTCCTGCGCCGCCTTGATCGGAAAGCCGCAGTGGGTATGCACCGCCCCTTTGGGTCGTCCGGTGGTGCCGCTGGTGTAGATAATCATCAGCACATCTTCGGCCTCGGTGATCGCAGTATCGGCGACGGCAGAGTGCTGCGGCACCAGGTCGTGCCACCAGTGGTCGCGGCCCGCCATCATCGGGGTCGAGGCGATCGCGGCGCGATCGACGACGATCACGTGCTGCACGCTGGGTGCGTCGGCGCACGCTGCGTCGACGGTCGGCTTCATAGGCACAGGGCTGCCGCGGCGCAGCAACCCGTCGGCGGTGACGACCGCTTTGGCATCCGCATCGGCCAGCCGCGCCACCACTGCGCCGGGACCATAGCCGCTGAAGAGTGGCAGGACGATGCCGCCGATCTTGATGATGGCGAGAAAAGCGATGGCCAGTTCCGGGATCATGGGCAGGTAGAGACCCACGGCATCGCCCTTGCCCAGGCCCAGCCCGCGCAGGGCGTTGGCGCAGCGGTTGACCTCGGCATACAGCGCGCTGTACGTCAACGTGCGCACGCTGCCCTCTTCGCCCTCCCAGCGCAGGGCGATGCGCTCGCGCGCAGGCGTGTCCTGCCACTTGTCCAGGCAGTTGTGGATGATATTGAGCTTACCGCCCACACACCAGCGCGGGGACTCCATAGCGCCGGTCAGGTCCACCACCTGCGTGTAGGGTGCGAAAAACTCAATGCCCAAGTCAGCCAGCGCCGCATCCCAGAACCAGGCGATATCGGCGCGAGCGCGGGCATGCAGATCTTCGTACGAGGCGATGCCGTGGCGATCCATGAAGGCGCGCAGGTTGCTGGCTGCAATCCAGTCAGGATGGGGCTGCCAGGCAATCTCCTGGCCGAAGGGAAAAGAGGGTTCGGTCGTCATCGTTGATACCTCCTGGATTCGTTCCTGCAGGTCAGGAAGCGGCGGGTTTGCCAATTTCATGATTTGTCGTCATAATCGACTCGTTTGTCAAATTGAAAGTGCCGGCGCATCTGCGTCTGGTACATTCCCATATCCCCCACATCAGCGAGCAAAAGGAGTATTCGATGAGCAAATCGCTGCAAACTTTCCTGCTGTCGGCAGTAACGATGCTACTGATCAGCCTTACACCTACCGTTGCATGGGCAGCAACGGGTATTGAGCGGCAGCAGACGCCAGCGCCCGACAGCCAAGACTGGGAGCGAGTGCAGCAGGCAGGCACGATCGTCTTCGGCACCGCTGCCAACTATCCGCCCTTTGAATTCTACAACAGCAACTATGAGTTGGACGGCTTCGACATCGCCCTAGCCAAGGCGCTGAGTGAGCAGATGGGTGTAAAAATCGAGTTCAAAGACTTCGCCTTTGACGGTCTGCTCGGTTCGCTCCAGGTCGGAGCTGTCGATGCGGCCATTGGCGCCATCTCCGTTACGCCCGACCGCCAGCAGGTGGTGGATTTCAGCAATCTGTACTATTTTGGCAACAGTGCGGCGTTGGCCAGCACGGAGTTTACCGGGACGCTGCGCGCTGCGACAGACTTCAGCGGGCTGAGAGTAGGCGCCGAACGCGGCACGACCTATCAGATCTGGGCGCAGAACACGCTGGTGGAGGCTGGTGTCATCGCCCAGGAAAATTTGTTGACCTACTCTACGCCCAGCGAGATCATCCGAGACCTACGCAATGGCAGCATTGACGTAGGTCTCATGGGTGGGCTGACAGCCGAACTTGCCGTGAAGCGCAACTCAGGTCTGCAAGTCATCGGCGAATCGTTCAATCAGCAACAGTTTGCCATTGCCGTGCGCGAGGGCAGTGATCTCACGGAGCAGTTGAACCAGGCTCTGCTCATCCTGCAGAGCAACGGCACCTTTGCTGCGCTGGTGGAGCAATATCTGCAGGTCACGCCCGGTCATGTGACGCCGGAGGGGGATGCAGCCATCGTCGACAACACAGCTGTAGCGCAGCCGGTCGCCCCGACAGCGCCGGCATGCATCACCAGCATGGCGTATATCGCCGATCTGAACCTGGACGACAAAAACATGACGGCGCCCGCCATTATGGCGCCAGGCCAGGACTTTGTAAAAAGCTGGCGTGTGCTCAACAACGGCACCTGTGACTGGCAACCCGACATGGCCCTGGCCTATGTCAACGGCAACCGCATCGAATCCTCTATGGGTGGGAGTGCGGTGGCTGTAGGCCGTGTCGTGCGTCCGGGCGAAACCATCGACCTATCGGTCAGCCTGCGTGCGCCACAGGTCTACGGCACCTTCCAGGGCTTCTGGCAGATGCGCGACGGGCTGGGCCAGTACTTCGGCCAGGTCGTCTGGGTTGGCATCCAGGTACCCAATCCGAACCCAGCGGCGCCGGCACCCCAGCCGACGCCGCCGCCTGCGACCCTCAACCCGAACCTACGCGCCGATTCGACCTACATCAACCAGGGCCAGTGCACCACTGTGCGCTGGGACATCGACAACGTGCGCGCCGTCTACTTCATCGAAGGTGGCAACCAGCAGGGTGTCGGCGGCCATGATGCGCGCACCGTCTGTCCCGGCGGCACGACCACCTACACGCTGCGTGTGACCGACCTGAACGGGGGCAACCACGACTTCCCGATCACCATCAACGTCGGGGGATCGCCTGACTACAGCATGAACTTCTCGGCGGACAACACGAACCTCAACCAGGGCCAGTGCACGCGACTGCGCTGGGATGTACGCAACGTGCAGGCGGTCTATCTGGACGGTGAAGGCGTGGCGGGCGTGAGCGATCGCGAGGTTTGCCCCGGCGGTTCCAAGACCTACACACTGATGGCAGTCAAGCGCGACGGCGGGCAGGATTCACGGCAGGTGACGATCAACGTCAGCGGTGCACCGCAGCCTCCGCCAGCGCAGGGACCGGCGATCACGCGTTTCACGGTCAGTTCCAACCAGATCGCGCGCGGCCAGTGTGTGAACTTCGAGTGGCGCACGAACAACGCCTCGGGCGTCAACCTGCTGCGCAACGGCGGCGCCATCGTCGCAGGCGGGCCGGGCAACGGATCGGCTCAGGACTGCCCCGATGCGGCCGGCTTGTACGAGTACAAGCTAGTTGCCTACGGTGTCGGGCAGACAGAGCAGACGGTGACCATCGACGTGGTGGGGCCGCAGCCGCGCTAACGTAAAGGTCAATAGAAACCAGGGTTTTGCGAGTTCGCCCGCTCGGCAGGGAGTGGTGCCCGAAAATCCTGGTTTCTACATCTCATCCTGTCTGTGTCTGGCGGGAATGGCCACTCGGCCAGGGTTCGTTGGGCAGCACCGGTTGCCGGCTATCTCCACGCTTAGCCCAGGAACTGCAACTGTTCGAGCCGTTGAAAGGTCTGCCCACCCTCGTGTTGGTTGTAGGAATAGACCCGGATATCTTTTGGCCCGCGATAGTGATTGTAGGCGGCAAAGACGGTAGACGGTGGGCAGATATCGTCCATGAGGGCTACCGAGAAGAGTGAGCGGGCCTTGGCGCGCGCGGCAAAATTGACGCCATCGAAATAGGAGAGCGTGTTGAAGACAGTCTCCACCTGGTCACGGTGCACCTTGCAGAAGCGCACAATTTCCTGGTACGGATGGGTATCCACCAGTTCTGTCGCCCGGCGATAGTGGCAGAGGAAGGGAACGTCGGGCATAGCAGCGCCGACGACATTGTCGAGCAGGGTCGGCGCCAGGCCGGCCACCGCCAACGCAATCCCGCCGCCCTGGCTGCCTCCCACCACTGCAACGCTCGTCTCGTCGACAGCGGGATGCGCCAGCACGGTCTGCACCGCGCGCAGGGCGTCGGTGAAGACACGGCGATAGTAGTAGGTAGCAGGATCGAGTATCCCGCGCGTCATAAAGCCGGGAAAGTGTGGATTTCCGCCATCTCCTTCCGGGTCCGGGGTATCGCCGCGCAGCCAGGCGCTGCCCTGTCCGCGCGTGTCCATCACCAGATGGGCATAACCGGCACTGCTCCAGGTCAGCCAATCGAGTGGGAAGCCACGGCCGCCGCCATAGCCGATGTATTCGACAATAGCGGGCAACTTGCCATTGTGCTGGCGCGGCAACAACAGCCAGCCCTTGATGCGCTGACCGGCATACCCTCTAAAAGAAACGTCAAAGGTATCCACCGTGCGCAGACCGTAGTCGGCTGCAGTGAAGACAGGGTCCAAGGCGTGACGGCATGCATCGTCGAACGTGGCGGACCAGAAGGCGTCGAAATCGCGCGGTTCTGTACGTTCGGGGAGGTACGTTTTCAGTTCGGACAAAGGTTTATCAAATAAGGCCACGGCTACCTCCGCTTACTTGTTGATTTTGTAGTAGATTTGGGGCCGTAGCCCAAGAGTTGCGGCTCGCCCCATACGGCCCAGTTCCAGCGATTATCGCCCAGTCCATCGGTCATCAATTGAATGACGGCCTCCTGGCCGGCGAGCGTCGGGAGATCGACGATATAGCGTTCCCACTTGTTCGACTGCTTGGTCGTGCTCCAGAGGCGCACACCATTGACATAGATACGAAATGCACACAGATTATCGCCCTCCATGTGTGCGCCATCCCGGATACCGACGGCAAAGCGCATTTTGAGCACATTGAGGTCAGGCGACACAGGCACCGTATACTCACAGACTGCGCTGCCGGCGACGGGCGGGTGCTCCCAAATCGCCATCTGCTGCACCAGGCCACAGGAGGCTATGCCCGTCTTGATCTCCATCAGGTCAGGCGTACGCGTGGAAGCCTTGCGTGCGCTGGGGAAGGCTTCAATGAAGTCGAACTGCCAGAGCAAGGCATGGTTCGGATCGGACGGGTGGTCGTCCTCGATGAGACTGTGCCAGAGTTCTTCCTGCCACTTCAGATAGCTGATATACTGTGAGAGTTGGGTCAACGACTGTTCACTCAGGTCAGAGATGCGGCGCACGATGGCGTCGATGCTTTCCTGGTGCGTGTCATATTGGGCCATGGTCATGTGCTCGCAAAGAAGTGTTCCTTGTTGACGCCCATCAACTGTTCCCAGCGTTGGGCTGCAGTGGGATTGCTCAGCAGCACCAGCGCCATGTAGCTGGGTTCAAACGGCCGGCGCAGCGGATGCATGCCGGTTTCTTCCGGTA
>CAIRNL010000752.1 GCA_903879975.1 uncultured Chloroflexota bacterium
TCCTCCGTGGTCATGCCGACCTGGCTGATGACCGCACTCTGCGTCTGCGCCGGTTGGCTGACAAGTTGTTGTGCCATCATGCCACGCGTTACAGCGTCGAGAATGTTCTGGACCAACTGCGGCACGAGCAGCTGCGCACCCGTGCTCAGAAAGAGCGCAGCATAGGCCGCCAGGGTGATGCCCCGATAATGTCGCAGGTAGCGGATCGCCCTGCCCAGATTCTTGAAGCTAGGTTTTTTCCGCTTTGGGTGCTTTGCCTCTTCTACCACACCTCCCCCTTTCCGCCCACATCAACTGTGACCGTTGTGTTTCTGATTCGCCCCATCACTTCCCGCAAATTAGTTTTTTCCCAGCTGCGCTGGATACGTAGATTCGCGCTGTAGTGCATTGTGCAGCTTGCCGAGCAGCCCAATCAATTGTTCGCTCTCCAGCGGCGTCAGGCAGGCGATCAGATCATTGAGACGCTGTACATGGCCCGGAGTACAGCTCTGCACGACTGCGCGCCCCTGCTCTGTCAATCGAATCTTGAACTGGCGCCGGTCGGCTCGATCCAGTTCACGTTCGATCAGCCCCGCCTCCTCCAGCCCGCGTAGGTGTTCGCTGATCGTGTTCTTGCTCACCTGTTGTGTGCGACTCAGATGGGTTGGGTTCACTGTACTGCAGCCCATCTGCTCTTCCAGCCACAGACGCAGCAGGATGCGCCAGCGTGGGGGCGTGACCGGGCCATTGCGCATGGTATCGGTGAGCAGGCTGTCGTATGCGCTGTTGACCGCGCGCACCAGCCGCAGCACCTCCACCCCCTGTAATCCGTTGACGCCGCTCTCCGCAAGCAGTTCAGCCAGACGCTCGGCGATGAGTTGTGGAAGGGCTGTCGAGATCGTCATGAAGCGAATTGTACGCCTCCGAACTATATCCGCAGTGTAAGCAATCTCCAATTTCCCGCGTCACATGCCTTGCTTTTCGGCGCAACTCCGCCATCAGGTACAATCGAAACGATACGGTAATCGATTTGCCGTCAGGCTGAGCCTCTGCAAAAGCGGCAGGACGAAGTTGTGTTGTCTTTGCGGCAGCAATGCAGTGCACGGTGATCGATGGATGGGTGCTGGACCCGGTTCATCCGGAGATGCGTGCCTGGTAGGAAGTGTTGGCCGCATCATAGGTGTCCTGATCGCGCCGGCGCATTGCACCGACGGCTCGCGATTGACTCGTGCTGCCTGGCACGGTGGAGGCGTCGGAATGCTTGCTGGCTATCGGGATGCACTGCGTTCAACAAATCGCAATGCTCGCTTGGTTCTGTCGATTACCGTCATGATGGGCTTTACGATTGACGGCGGCATCTACTCGGTCATTCTCAACCTATACGTTCTCCGGCTCAGCTTTGGCCCCGAGTTCGTGGGGCAGATGAATTCTGTGGCTAACTTGGTTTTTGCGATCGGCAGTCTGGCGGCGGGCTGGCTGGGTAGCCGCTTCGGTGACCGGCGCATCATGACGGTCGGCCTCACTCTTTCCACTGTTGGCGCCGCTGCGCTGCCGCTGGCCGATACCATCGCAGTGGCTTGGCGGCCAGGCTGGTTGATCGGGGCACTGTTTTTTGCATACACTGGACTATCGTTTTATTTCGTCAACTCCGGACCATTCCTAATCCGCTCGACGCTGCCGGTGGCGCGTGGCAATATTTTCGCCTTGCAGTCGGCTATCAGTGCCGTTGCATCCTTTGGTGGAGGTCTGTTAGGCGGCCTGCTGCCAGGAGTGTTTGCCACGATCCTCCTCGTGTCGACCGACCACCCTGGCCCATATCGAGTGCCGCTGCTGGTGGCTGCCGTACTCATGGGAATCGCAGCGATTCTTGTGTATCAAACTAGGAGTATCGACGAAGAAGTTGAGGTTGAAATTGCCGACGGCCAGCCGGGTGCCCCGCGGCCGCGATCTGCCTATCGCCTGATCATCTTCATGTCGATAGTTCGCTTTCTCCAGGTCGCCGGCGTCGGTGCCGCTGTGACTTTCTTCAATGTCTATATGGATGACGGCCTAGGTGTCGCTACCGTTACGATTGGCTTCATTGCGGCGGCAGCCCGCCTGGTCGCTGTGCCAGCCGCCCTGATTGGGCCTTCGCTCAGCCGGCGCATTGGCTATGGCCCGGCAGCCATCTTCGGCTCGTTTGGCGCCTTCGTGAGCCTGCTTCCGCTGGCTTTTCTACCAACGCCTCTTGCTGCAGGGGCAGGCTTTGTCGGGTTGTTGGCCTTCACATCCATTCGGTATCCGGCATTCTACATTTATCTGATGGAGCGGACACCGCCCCGCCTGCGCGCAACCATGACCGGTACGGGCGAGATGGCGGCTGGCTTCAGCTTTGCCATGATCTCACTGTCCGGTGGCTTTATGATTGTACGTCACGGCTACGACGCAACGTTTCTGATTGCGGCGTTGATCACCCTGGCGGGAACTGCACTCTTCGCAGTCTACGTTTGGATGCAGGCACGGCGACCTGCTGCGCTGGACCTGTCTGCACCAGCCACTGAGCTCATCGCAGCACCGTTGATCGGTCAGGTGCTGGAGGTCGAGAGCGATGGGGGACGCATGGACACCTCGTTCCGCAATAGCGAAGCTGTGCCGTAGCGGATGCAGGCATCGGCACGCTGAAGGTGGTTACGGAAAGCGCCGCCGCGCCTGTTCGAACTCGATAGCCTTGGCACTAAAACGGTAGAGCTTGGCCGGGCGATGGTCGCCCGCACGGATGTTGCCGGTCGGTTCGAGTACGTCGGCAGTCAGTATCTTGCGCCGGAAGTTGCGCTTGTCCAGCGGCTCGTTCAGGATGGTCTCGTAAACCCTCTGCAATTCCGACAGGGTGAACTCGCTGGGTAGCAGCAGAAAACCGAGCGCAGTCCACTCCAGTTTCCAGCGCAGCCGTTGTAGGGCGTAGTCGAGAATCTCCTGATGGTCGAAGGCCAGATCAGGGAGGTCATAAATGTTCCACCAGCGCGCTTCCCCTGCATCACTTGCACCGTGTACCTCCTGCTGCGCTACTTCTTCCGCACTCAGCAGGGCAAAGTAGGCGACAGTGATGACACGGGCGCGGGGGTCTCGGCCAGGTTGGCCAAAGGTGTACAGCTGTTCCAGGTAAACATTCGTGACGTTGGTCTCTTCCTTGAGTTCGCGCAGGGCAGCATCGTACAGGTCCTCCTGCTCGTCTACAAACCCGCCCGGCAACGCCCACTTTCCCTTGTACGGGTCGTTGGCGCGCCGAATCAACAGGACGCGAAGCTGTTCCTGCTGAAAGACAAACAGAATAATATCCACCGTGACGGCAGGTCTGGGATACTGATAGGCAAATGATTTGGTGGGAATTGTCTGCAATACATTGCTCACGGGCAACCTCACACTACATTGTGTTGGTCGAGTGCGCACCAAGGGAAATGGTGTCAATTGTACAAGATCATAGTAGCGTGCCGCGGGAGATTTGTCAAAGCTCCCGCTGCAAGTGGTAATGAAGCTGGGCGATTTCGCACTTTACGCGCCGCCATGATACGCTAAACGAAATCAAAGACTATGCTGATGCGAATTTTGCGCCGTATGCAGCCGCTCTTCGTGCTGTTGGCGTTGCTTTTTATGGCCCTCCTGCTGCACAGCCAGTGGGAGGAGCTGCAGACTCATCAATGGCAGCTCAACCCGCTCTGGCTGACGGTGTCAGCTGGCTTTCTGGTTGTCGCCTGGGCCGTTGAGATTGCCGTATGGCTGCGCCTGTTGCGCACCGTTGGCGGTCACCTCGGCTACTGGCCAGGCGCCCGCATCTGGTTCCTGAGCGCCATCGTTCGCTACATCCCTGGCAATGTGTGGCAGCCTCTGTCGATGACGCTGCTCTGCCAGCGGCGCGGCGTCAAACCCGAAGCGACTGTCACCAGTATCCTGCTGTACCAGATGGTGACACTGCTCGCTGTGACGCCGATCTTCGCTCTCTACTTCGGTATCACGGGCAATTGGGGCTTGCTGACTGGGCTGCTTGCAGGCTTTGGGCCGTGGCTGGTCGCAGCTGGTTTAGCGCCGCTTGTGGCCTTCGTCGTTCGCCCAAGGATGCTGATTGAGCTTGTCAATTGGCTGCTGGTGCGCTTTGGACGTGATGCGCTCAGCACTGCCCTCCCCCGCATTGAACTGATCCTTGTGCTTGGCCTGACCGTTGTCGACTGGATGATCTGGGGCGCGTCGTTCTGTGCATTGGCATTTGGACTCAATCGCTATACACCCCAAGAAATGTTCTCTCTTGCCCCACACTTGATCGCAGTGTACCCCGTTGGCTTCGCTGTCGGGTTTGTCACTCTCATCACTCCCAGCGGGCTCGGAGTGCGCGAGGGGGCCTTTTACCTGCTGTTGGCACCCATCCTGGGGGGCGGCGCGGTGACGGTCATCGCGCTGGCCATGCGCATCTGGACGATGCTCGGTGAGGTAGCCGCGGCCGGCGTCAGCTTGCTGTTGCCGGATCAGTTGCCGATTGCTGATTCCGACCTGGCTGCTGTTGACAATAATCAGCGCAAAAGGGCTGCCTGAATGGGCACGGCACCGTACAAGGCGCAGCAGCTGCCCCTGCTTGTGCTCCCCCTCCTAGCGTTTTTTCTGGCAACCTTCCGCCTAGGCGATCAGAGCCTTTGGTACGACGAGGGTGTGACCGCCCAGGTGGCGCAACAGGGCATCGCCGAACTGACGCGTTGGACCGCTGGCGATATTCAGCCACCTCTATACTACTATGGGATTGCTGCTTTCGGACAGCTTGCCGGTTGGAGTGAGTGGGCGCTGCGCCTGCCCTCGGCATGGTTTGTTCCACTGATGACCGCGCTGATGGCTGCGCTGGCGCGGCGCCTGACGAATTCGACGCGCGCAGCGTTACTGGCCGCGCTCTTCACCGCCTTGCACCCGCTTGTCCTCTATTATGGCCAGGAAGCGCGCATGTATGCCCAACTGACGGCGCTGGGGGTGCTTGCTGGTTCTCTGCTCGTGCGCCTGGCGGACAGCCGTGGCAAAGAAGGCCATCTGTGGCTGGCGTTTGTGGCGACAGCGACGGCTGCCGTCTATACACACTATTTTGCCGTGTTTTTGCTGCTGGGTCTGAGCCTGGCTTTTCTCGTCGATCTCTGGCGCTGGCAGCCGGCGCCAGCGCGGCGGCAAAAAAGTACGGCGCTGCTGGCAGCCGGCCTGGCCGTGCTCATCCTTTACACGCCATGGTTGGCTGCGCTCTTTGGTCAATTGCACGGCGACCGCAGCTACTGGATGGGTACGCTCAAGGTGCACGAGGCTCTGCTCGACGCAGCATTGGCTTTCACCAGCGGCGAGAGCGTGTTGGAACGGATCGCCCTCTGGCTGCTCATCGGCTATGCGTTCGTGACGCTGCTGGCGATTGTGCGGCTGTGGCGCGGCTCTGAAAGGGACAAACGGCTGCTCCTCTACGCAGCCTGCTGGTTGATTGCTCCAGTCGTTGCCGTGCTCCTGCTGGCTGTGGCTGTCCCTAAATTCAACGCACGCTACGTCATGGTGGCGCTGCCAGGCCTGCTGCTGATCTGGGCCGGCGGACTGGGTGTCACCGCTGCCCCGCCAAGATCAGCACTGCGCGCACGGCAGCCTATCGGACTCGACAGGGTGGCAACGCTGTTTCTGCTTGTTGGTTTTACGTATGCGGCCAGCGGCTGGTACTTCAACCCGGCCTTCAGTAAGGACCAATGGCGCCAGCTGGTTGAGTTTCTGCGCCCGCGCATCACCGAGACCGAAAAGGTCGTGCTCGTCAGTGGGCATGCGTGGCCGGTGTGGAGCTACTATGCGTCCGATCTGGCGCCGGTGCGCCTGCCTGAATTGGAGATATTGGACGTCAACGCCGTGCTGGATTTCGACGACACTGGGCCGCCGCTCCAACAGGCATTTGCCGACGAAACTGGCCTGCGCGGGGCGTGGCTGGTCAACTGGCAGGATGAGGTGGTCGACCCCAATGGCATCGTTCCACTGCAACTGGAACTGAGTGGCCGCGAGAAAGGCCAGTCGGCTGAGTTCTTTGGGTTGGGCCTGCGCCGCTTCACCGGACTGCGTCCCTTCCGTTTTGTCGATGCCCCACCAGTAGAGTTTTTGCTTGACGTTACCTTTGAGGGTGTTGTCAAGCTGGTGGGTTATAAGCCTGTCAACAACGGTGATCTGCTGCTCTTCTGGCAGCGTGTGCCGGGCGCGCCTGCCAGCAGTGCTAACCTGCACTTCGCGCTGCATTCCTTCACGAGCGACGGCGCACCGCTGACCACCGTGCCGGATCGGCGGCTGGCGGGCTACACCTATCCTTTTGCGCGTTGGCAGCCGGGTGAGATCGTCGCCGCACACGTCAAGGCGCAGGAGTGGTTGGGCAGTGCTGAACCGTCGTCTGGTCAGTACGGCTTCACCCTGCGAGTCTACGATGGTGGAGACCCGGCGGCGACTCCACTGGCGGCGGACGACGGCAGCCAGGAGGTGCGCGTCGCTGAGATTGATGTGACCATCGACTGAGCTACTTGGGCTGTGGCTGGAGGCTGGGCTACACTGTGCTGCGATGAAACAAAAACGTGAAGGCAGGAACGTGAAGATAAGGAATCAGGCGCGTGCGATTCTGATGGTGTTGTTGTTGGCTCTGCTGGCCGGTTGCGGGCAGTTAGACTTGGCGATCGGGCCGTTGCTCTATGATGTGAGCGTTTCCAAGAGTGAGATCACCCCAAACGCGGATGGAACGGACGATGTGACAGAGATTGCTTACAGCCTGCGCCGCGCAGCCGATGTCAGCATCTTCTTCGAGAATACGCAGGGTGAACGCTTCTACTTCCGGGATGCACGACGCCGTTCGGCAGGTGACTATAGTGTCCTGTGGGGCGGTGTCGTGGACAAGCCCGAAACGATCGACCTGGGATATGGACCCGTCGAGGTATTGAGCCGTGTCTTGCCGGATGGCACTTATACTTGGACGGTCGAGGCCACGGCCGACAGCGGCGAGGTCGCTGCTCAGTCGGGCGCTATCACCCTGCGTGGCAGCGATACAGATCTGCCGGAACTGCACAATTTTGCTGTCGTGCCAGACCTCTTCCGCCCCAACCAGGACGGGCTACGTGACGACTGGGTGAGTATCAGCTACTATCTGACCAAGGATGCGAACGACGTTCATCTCTACCTGGTCGACCCGGCGCAGCCTGGTGTACGCCTGTTCATTGCAGAGGCGCCCGGATTGGTCGAACCGACTGAACGTGGCTATCACGAGTACCGCTATGAAGGCGGTGTCGATCTCAACGCAGAGCCGCCTCCTGACGGCGATTATCAGGCAGTAGGTGAAGCGCGCGATGCCGCCGGCAATGCTGTTCGTGTCACGCGCACCCTGACCATTGAGGAGGGCGGCAAGCCGCGCGCCGATGTCGCACAGGGTGAGATCGACTGGCAGGGCGAGGTCAACCGTGTTGTGGGAGCGCCGCTAGGCGAGAAACTCTGCTTCAAGACCATTGTCACGAACGAAGGTACTGTGCCCATTCGCACGACTGGACCGTGGCCAGGACAGGAATACAAGTTCAGCGAGAATTACAACACATTGGCCGCCGATGGGCACGAAGAGTGGTTCCAGCAGGCCGGCGTGTGGCGCTTTGGTGTCAACTTCGATACAACCGGCGTCGATTTCCCCTTCCGGTGGGCGGTCGGGCGGCCAGAGGACCTGGAGCGTCGCGTGCTCGACGGCCAGGAGCAGTGGTATCTGCTGCCGGGCAAGTCGGGCGAGGTGAGTGGCTGCATCGTCATGGACGAGAAGCCGCCAGTTGGAACCAACTTCTGGTGGGGCGGCCTCATCCACGAGTTCGTCAGTGTGGCCAACAACTATATTGACCGGATCAGTGTCGAGGTGGGCGCGCCATGAGCGAGCGCCAGCGACTGGCGGTCATCGTTGTCTCCTACAACGTGTGCGAGTTGTTGCGCCGCTGCCTGGCAAGTGTCGAGGGAGCAGCGCAGCGGGCCGCGCACACCTTGGACGTCGACGTCGTCGTCGTGGACAATGCCAGCCCCGACGCCAGTGCGGCCATGGTGGCAGCCGAATTCCCCCACATTCACCTGATTGCCAGCACGCACAATTTGGGTTTCACCGGCGGTAACAATGTTGCACTGCGCTGGCTAGGCCTGCCGGTCTGTACGGCTTTTGACATCGCTACTCCGCCACCTGTGGCGCCTGTGGATTACGTCCTGCTGCTCAACCCAGATGCAGAAGTGAGCGGCGACGCGCTGCAACAGATGGTGGCGGCCCTTGTCAACCACCCGGATGTCGCGGTCTGTGGAGCCGGACTCGTCTACGGCGACGGTACCTTCCAGCATGGTGCGTTCCGCTTTCCGGCGCTGGCCCAGGCGGCAATCGACCTCTTTCCCCCCGGCCGGGCTACGCGGCGCACATCGGTTGCTTGACAGCCGCTTCAACGGCCGTTATCCGCATGCGCTATGGCAGCAGACACAGCCCTTCGCCGTCGATTTCGTGCTCGGCGCAGCGATGATGGTGCGGGCTACCGCGATGGATGCCGTGGGAGGGCTGGATGAAGGCTACTGGATGTATTGTGAGGAGATGGACTGGTGCCGCCGTTTCTGGGGCAATGGCTGGCGTGTGCTTGTGGCGCCTGCAGCGCGCATTGTCCATCACGAGGCGCAGAGCAGCCGCAAGGCGCCCTGGCAGACCCAGGAACGTCTGTGGCGTAGCCGCTTTCGCTTCTATGCTCACTATGCGGCGGAGTACCCGGTGGGCACGCTGGTGCTACTACGGCTGTTGGTTCGTGCGGCCATGGTCCGTACCATGCGCCGGCTCCGGGCGGCGTTTGCTCACGGCGAGATCGATGGTGTTGAACTCGACCACGGCTTGAGCGCCTGCCGTGCCATCATGCGCCTGTGAAATGCGTCAACCCATAGGATGATTCGCTATGAAGGAACTGGTCGCCGTCATTCTGGCTCGCAATGAAGCACACAATATCGCCGATTGTGTTGCGTCGCTGCGGGGCTGGGTAGACGGCGTCGTCGTGTGGGATTCAGGCAGCGATGATGATACACAGGCTGTGGCGCATGCAGCCGGTGCATGGGTCGTGGAGCGCCCCTTTGACAACTACGCTGCCCAACGCCAGGCTGCGCTCGATGCTGTCGACGCACGCTGGATTCTCTTTGTCGATGCGGATGAGCGTGCCACACCTGCCCTGGCCGAGGAGATTCGATGTGCCATTGCCGGCGAGTCAGCGGTGGGCTACTGGGTTCCGCGCCGCAACATTGTCGTCGGCTACGAGATGCGTGCAGGTGGCTTTTCGCCGGACTTTCAACTGCGCCTGCTGCGCCGCGACGCCGCACGCTATGTACCGGAGCGGGAAGTTCATGAGATTGTCGAACTGGCTGGTCCAGAGGGGTACCTACATCATCGGCTGATCCATTTTAATTACCAGACATGGGCGCAGTTTCATCGTAAGCAGCACTTCTATGCGGCCTATGAGGCGCGTATCCTGGCTGCACGGGGGATTCGACCACAGCCGCACAATTTCGTATTGCAGCCACTCCGTGAGGCGCAGCGACGGTTTGTGGTGCTGGGTGGCTGGCGCGATGGCTGGCAGGGTGCGCGCATGGCGCTGTTGCTGGCGTGGTACTACGGCTTTATGCCGTATTGGATTCTTTGGAGGGGACAGCCGGCAAGGTGAAGTAGAAGTAACTTCCGCCATCGGCACTGTTTTCGGCGCCCACGGTTCCCTTTAGACGTTCGATAATGCGTTTCACGATCGAGAGGCCGAGGCCATAGCCGCGACGCTCGTTGGAGTGCGGGCCGCGCAGAGTCGGCTTGAAGAGGACAGAGGGGTCTGTAGGCACGCCTGGTCCGTTGTCTTTGATCCAGAAGCGTATCTGTCCAGTGGCGGACAGATCGTGGCCTAGGGACAGTTCGGGCGGGCTGCCGCCATATTTGAGCGCGTTTACCACGTAGTTGTACCACACTTCTTCCAGCCAGGGGCCAAAGCCCATTGCGTCCGGCCAGTCAGTGGGGATGTGTACGATGGCGGAGCGTTCGGCCAGCATGAATTCCACGCGGTTCATGGCCTCGGCGACGATTTCGTGCATCGACACGGGCTTGATTTCCACATCCACCGCGCCACGCACCCCGGCCAGCAGCAGTAGCGACTCGATGATGTGATTCATGCGCATGCTATTGTCGATCATCTGGTTGAGATAGATGACGATCTCATCTGGATGCAGGACGTCGAAACTCTCGCGCAGCATGTCGGCGTAACCGGTCACCAGCGAGAGCGGTGTTTTCAAGTCATGGGCCACAGTGTGGGCAAAAGCATCCAGTTCTTCGTTGCGCAGACGCAATTCCTCGGCCTGGTGGTTGAGGTTCTCCACCAAGCGAGCATTCTCGATGGCGATGGCGGCTGATGTCGCCAGCATTTCGGCAAGAATACGGTCCGCCTCTACAAAATTGCCGGAACGTTTGTTGACTAGTTCGAGCACGCCAAGCGTCCTGTCCGGCGCCCGTAGCGGGACTGCAAGCAGCGACTGTGTGCGAAAGTTCAGCTTCTCATCACTCGTGTTGGAAAAGCGTGGGTCACGCGGTGCATCGTTGACGATCAGGGTCTGCTCAGTCTGGGCAGCCCAGCCGGCAATCCCCTGACCTGGCGCCAACTGGACATGATGCGGTTTGATGTACTCGCCATTCGAGAAAATAGCTATGCAGTCCAGCCTGCGCAACTTGTCTTCTGCCCACAGCCAGACAGAACTGCCCTCTATATCGGTGAATTCGCAGATGCTGCTCACCAGATTCAGCGCAATCTGTATCTCGTCGAGCGTGGACGAAAATATCTGCGCAGCCCGATTGAGAAGCGCTAGCTTGCGGTTTTGCTCGTGGAGATCGTCGACAATTTCTTCATACTCTTGCTGCCCACGGTGTTGCTGGATGACGCGTTGAGCAACAACAGACATCTGATCCAGATAACTATGATCGTTGCCCTTGATCACATAATCGGAGGCACCGAGGTGCAATCTCTCCACTACAATGGCAGCGTCAGCTTCTGAACTGATCATGATCAGAGGAGGATGTTCTTTCAGTGCCGCAATCTGCTCTAGAATACGAAGGCCGACTCTCCTGACGATCTGGTGGTCGAGTGCAATCAGATCGTAAGGCTCCTCGTCGAGAAGTCTGCTGCTGTCCTCTCCGCTGTGGGCTAGAAAGACGACATAACCCGCTTCCACCATATGTGTCTTGACCAGGCTGGCGGCAGTGAGATCATCTGCGATGTACAAGACGCGCAGCGTTTTCCCTACTTGCTTAGATTCGGCAGGCCGAGTTTTAGGCAAGGGTTGCCTCTTTATTGTTGGGTACGCGGATGATATTCTGTGTGGCCTGTTCGAACGTATCGTCGTGGCTGATCACGAAAAGTTGGGTGAATCCGCGTATACTCATGATTTGTTGTGCAAGTGCCTCCCGGCGCTGCACGTCAAGATTGGCCGTAGGTTCATCAAAAAACGCAATGTCCAACTCACTCATCTCACGGACAAGAGCGAGGCGCACAGCCAATGCAGCACTCATCTGCTCGCCTCCCGAAAGTTGCCTGAAGTGACGAACATGGCCACTCGTATCCAGCGCAATGCTATAATCCTCGCCCCATTCCAGTTTGCGGCTGTGATCCTGCATCAACTCGCCGAAAATCTGTGCAGCACCCTCGCTGATCTGGTGTACCAGCGCCTGTGTCACGAAGGGACCGGCTTGCTTGATCACAGAGCGGATCGCCGCAAGTACTTCTGCTAGTTCTGTCAGACGGATTTTTTCAGCTTCTAGCACTGCATGTTGCGCCTGATCGGCTTGCAATACGATGATGGCCGCTTCTTCGCGTGCCTGAGTAGAATGGAGCAGATCAATACGGGTTTGCAGACCACCGGCTTCGGCGCGCGCGTCCCGTTCACGCAATCGTATCTGTTCATGCTGGTCGCGGTCAAAATGGCTGGATGCCTCCTCTAGCCGGCGCTCTGTTTCAGCCGCTCCCTTCCCTGCCTCTGCCAACTGGCGCGCCTGCTCAGCGGCGTCATCGACGCGGCGTTGGCGACTTTCAGCCAGTTGCCGGTGTGTCAGCACGGCTTGGTAGGCGGCATTATGTTGTGCCAGTAAATGCATATTGCGCTTGACGGCCTCATCAATGCCTGCAAGTTCGCCTAGCGAGCGCTCGATCTCGGCAATTTTCGTTTCAGCTATTTGTAGCTGGGCCGCTGTGCGCTCCACCTGTTGGGTGGTGGCTGGGCGTTGCGCAGCCTGCGTTGCAGCGATCACACTGCGCCGACGTGGGTCATCTAGGACGAGAAGTTGGTTGCGCAGCGGTTCAGCCGCAGCGGTAGCTGCAGCCAGTTGGGCGCGCTCCTGCTGTGCAGTCGCCAGATCGGCAGTGCCGGCCGCCAGTGTCTGGGTGATTTCCTCTAGTTCTGCCTGGCGCGGCAGGCGCGCCCACTCGCGTTGCAAGCGCGTCCGCTCCTTGTCGGCGTCGTCCAGGGAGCGCTGCCCGCTGCCCACTGCGCCCTGTAGTGCCGCCTCCTGCGTGCATAAGGTTGCCATGCGGCCGCGGTTGCGATCGAGCAGTTGCACGCGCTCGACAGCACCGAGTGGCTGTTCACAGACGGGGCAACGTGCCGATTCGACAGCTTCCAACTGCGCTGTCTGTTCTTGTGTGGCCTTGAGTTCAGCCGCAACGGTTGCCATTTCGCTGCGTTGCTGGTCGAGCAGGAGACGTAGGTTGGCAATGTCGGCGTTGAGGGTATGGCCTTGGGACTCAAGTGCTTTGGCATCCTGGCAACCGGCGGCGACTGTCACCTTCCGTGCCGCAAGTTGCTGCTGATGTCTCTGCATCTCCACCAGGCGCCGGTCTAACTCGCTCAGCCGGCTCTGCTCGCGCTCCAGCGCTGCAAGTTGCTGTTCTAAATGCTCCTGCTGCTCGACTTGCGCTGCCAATTCGTGTACGACCAACTCCGCGTCGGCAATTCCGACCAGCACCTGCTCCAGTTGCGCCAGCGACGAGCGCGCCAAGGCAACATCCTTGTCGGCTGCTGCCTGTGCTGCCAGCAGTGTCTGGCGTTTGTGCTGAGCGTCCTGCAACGTCTCCTGCTCGCGCTGGGCGGCAAGGTAGGCGTCATAGCCCTGTTGATTGGCAGCTACCGTGGCTGTAGCCGCTTCTGCTTCTGCCAGGGATTCCTCTGCCCGGAGCAAGGCTGCCGCCAGATTGCGCACACCATCTTGCGCGCGCAGAAGCTGCGCGTTCAGTGTGTCGATCAGCGCCCGCTGCGTCTCAAAGCGTTGTAACTCTCCTTGCAGGGTCGCCAGTTCGGCATTCAATCCGGCCAGCAGTGCGCGCGCATCCGTCAACTCCTGGGCACGGGCGCGTACTGCCGCTTCCAGCGGTGGCAGCTGTTCCAGGCGCGTTGCGAATACGGCCAGGTCGCGCTCTGCCTTGCTGATGCGTTCCCGCACATTCCGATCCGGCTCGCGCAGGCGTTCGAACGCCGCTGCATAGTCGTCGACCTGGAGCAACGCATCAAAGATCGGCTTGCGGCGGGCTGGCGTCTCGGCGAAAGCGGTTGTGAGCGTTCCCTGCGCCACTCCCAGCGCATCATTGAACAGGCGTGCCAGGTCCAACGAGGCGTCAGAGCGCAAGTGCTGGCGAATGAAGGCCATGACGTCAGCCTTGCCGTCGCAGACCCTCGCCTGGAACTCCTCGTCATAGATTGTATAGCTGTTGGCGCCGCCAAAGCGCCGTTCGACACGATAGGGACGTTCATCGTAGTCGCTGAGGAAGGTGACGGCTACGGACCCCGTGCGCGATCCCTCGCGCACAAATTCAGCGGCGGTATAAGGCAGGGCATCAAAGAGCGCATAGCCGATGGCTTCGATAATTGTGCTCTTGCCGGCACCGTTAGGCCCGACAATTGCGTTTACACCCGGTGTGAACGCATAGCGGGCGCGTTCGTAATTCTTTACATTGGTGAGTTCGAGGGACAGGATCTGCATGGTTACACCTCCTGCGCCGGTTGGCGCAAGTGTGCGTTGATCTCATCGAGAATGGTATCGGCGGGCGTGCCGGCAAGTGCCATCTGCTTCAGCGCCACGGCAGCACGCGCCCACTTGTCGCTGTCTCGGGCATAGCGGGTATCGCGCTCGAAAAGACCTTCCAGCACGCGTCGCTCCAACTCGCTTCGTGTGACGACGGTATCGCGCTCGATGGGGTAGTCGGTGCTCTGTATCTGGGTCTTCACGACGCCGATCAGCGGCGCGAAACTCTCTCGCACGAGTAACTCGATGGCCTTCAGTTCCAGCGAGCGTCGCTCGAAGGGCAACACCCCCGTGAGGTACAACTCCACGACCGGCGGCGTGCTTTCGGTTGCGCTGGGGTGTTTCAACTCGCGGCTCAGCTCCTGCGCTTTGCGCTGAAGAAATTCCGTCAATTGGGCCATCAAGGCGTCGGGTGACGAAGCGTGGTCGGTTCGGAAGGTATAATGACGCATGGCTCGCCGCGGCGTGTTGCCACTGAGGATGCGATGGCGAGGGGCGCCGACCGGCTGTTCGGTATCCACCTCTATGATCAGGTATCCGCGTGGCGTCCAGTCTGCCTCGCGAATTGTGCAAGATTCGGGGCTGCCGGGGTTGCAGATCCAGTCGTCGAGGATGAACGGTCTGTGGAAATGGCCCAGGGCGATGTAATCGGTCTGTTCGCGCAGCGTGGCCCACTGGCGATAGGCGAGGCCGCCTGCCTTGTCATCCATTTGCCCTTCGACGCCTGCATGTGCCATGAAGATCGTGTACGCCCCATCGGACACCGGCTGCTCGGCGAGCACGCGCGCGTAGGCCGTTACAGCGGTTCCCGTGCTGGCGCCGCAGTAGCGCAGGCCGTAGATTCGCACGCCCGGCTTTGGCTCGTAGTAGGAACCCTGGCGCCGTACCGGATCCCATGGTTGGATCGTGAGCGTGTCGCCGTCGATCTCGGCATCGAGCAGGATGATCAAGTCCTGCAAGGCGAGAAATTTCATCCAGCCGATCGCTTCGTCGTAGTAGGCGCGCTCATGGTTGCCCTCTACAGCGATACAGGGGATGCCAGCATCGCGTAGGCGACGCAAGCCGCGTATGGCCTGGTTCAGCGTCAATGCGTCGATCGCACGCTTATGAAAGAGGTCACCTGCCAGCAAGACAAAGTCAACCGGGCCAACGATCTGCGGATCGAAGTGCAGCCCCGGCTGGCCGCGCCGCGCCGGGTAAATGCCCGTTGCCTTGTCGATCACAGCATGGAAGGCGGCAGCAAAATCGTTGAAGCGTTCCTTCTCTCCATATTGCTGGTAGCCTAGGTGAATGTCGGCGCAGTGCAGAAATCGTGTCTTCATTGGGTTGGCAGTTGTCTGGTAATGGGCAGTTACGGTCAGGGTGCTCGCATTCAACCGGCAGATGCACTGGCGACGGCAAAGGGACGAAAGGGATCGAGGCCGGCTACTCAGCGTCTTCGGTCAGTTGCTTCCGCAGCGTCAGCAAAGTTCGTTGCGTTTTGAATCCCAAGCCTTTCAAATAGTCGATGGCTGTGCCGTGTTCGATATTGATGCTGGTGCGGATCGGCCAGCGCGGGAAGTCCTGCAAGCGCCACATCGCCCAATCGAGCAATACACGATCATAGAGACCATAATGTTCGGGGCGTACCCACAGCTGCAGGGTATGTTCCCCCTTCCAACAGCGTGCGCCCAGGGTCAACGCCGCTTCGAAACGCGGCGAATCTTGGATGGCTCGACGAATGGTCATACCACGACCGGCAACTTGCCACAACCACTCCCCGATGCGCTCCTCAAATGCTGGCTCGAAGTCGGATCGCTTGACAGCCCGCCACCACTGCGCCTGTGCGCCTACTTGGTGGTTGACCAGCTCGTAAAGGGGCTGCCATTCTGACGCCGTAAATTGCCTGATGAGCGGGTGGGGTGTGTAGTGCTGGACGCGCGGTGCATGGGATGCGTATAGATCGGTCGTGCCGCCTACTTGTTCAAATTCGAGGCTCTCATAAAGGTGGCGCGCAACGGTATTGCCTTCATACACTTGCAATACCGCCCATAGCCCGCCGGCACGTGTTGCGTGGTCGAGGGCGACTTCCATCAGCTGGCGCGAGATGCCGCGTCCCCGAAACCCCGGCGCTACCGCTACGTTGGCAATCTGCCAGCGTGTTGCATACTTGTCGGCACGGTGGACGGTGATGTTGCCGATAACATGTCCCTGCTCCACCCACACGTAGCCGTGGAGCAGGTCGTTGAACTCGCCCGTGCTGCGGTTGATCACACCTAGCAGACCGCCAAAGTGGCTCATGGTGCGCATCTCACGCAGCGCTGCAGAGCCGCGACCATCTAACTCGCTGGCGAATGCCACCGAGATGAGCTCAGCAACCGCACGCAGATCGCGGCTGATATCAAAGGGACGGATGCCGGTCTCCAGTTTCTGGTCGTACTGGTAGCCGGGGACGAAAATGACGGTCATGGTACTGATTTACATGGCCACGCGCACTAGGGCGGGCCGCAGAACGTGGCCTTTGAGTTGATAGCCGGCACGCAGCGTTTCAATGATGTGGCCTGATTCCACGCTGTCGCTAGGTGCACTGGCGATGGCTTCGTGCAGTGTTGGGTCGAATGCGCCGCCAGTCAAGATGGGGGTGACGCCCTCTTCTTCGATCAGTTGGCGCAGCTTGCGTTGAATCTGGCGGAAACCATCGACCCATGCGGCTTCTGCATCTGTCGCTGCAGGGATGTTAGCAAAGGCCAGGTCGAAATCATCTAGCGCAGGCAGCAGGCGCTTAATCAGATGGATGCTGGAGCGCTCGATCTGCTCGGCGAGCTGACGCTCCTGCCGGCGTCGGCTGTTCTGGAACTCTGCTGCCAGCCGCTGTGACTTTTCGATCACTTCAGCGCTCTGCTGGTTAGCCTCGGCCAGCTCCGCTTCCAACCGGGCGATTGTCTCCAGCAACTGCCTGGCACCCAGTTCGGCGGTGCTTGCCTCCGCATTGCCCGTCCCGGTGGCGCCGTTCGCTTCTTTTCCCTGCTCGTCGACAACCCCCTCTGCCCCCTCCGGCGCGTCGATGTCGGCTTTTACCTCTGTTTCTGGTTTTGCACTGTTCTTGTCTGTCATAGCTCTCAAATTCAGTTGATTTAATTTTGTCGCTCTGGTTGGGTTGCAGTCAACTGCCGCCGTAGATGTCTTCGATCTTCTCGCTCATAATGTCGGAGACCAGGCGTACGGCGCCGATGCTGCGCCCATAGCGCATGCGCACCGGCCCGATGACGCCAAGCAGACCCGACAAGCGATCACTGACACCGTAGCGTGATAGAACCAGGCTCACATCGCGCAACTCTGCATAGCGACCATCGCCCGAGATCATCACATGGACGCTTGTGCTGCCGGGCAGACTGTCTGCGATCTGTTCGATCAGTCCCGGTTCCTCCAGCACACGCACGATGCGCCGTGCATTCTCGCTTTCGGCAAATTCGGGTGCGCTGAGTACCTCGGCCAGTCCATCGCGAAAGAGGAGACCCCCTTCATACTGCTCGATGCGCCGCAGGATTGCAGCGGCGAGCTCGGCGACTTGCCAGGCAAAGTGTGTGAGCTTGGCCTCGGCTTTGACGATCGCCCCTACATCTAGTCCGCTAAGATGTGCGTTGAGTTCATTGCTCACCCGGCTCAGTTCGCTCTGCTCCATGGGCTGGTCCAGGTCCAGCAGTTGTTGCTTGACCGACCCCTCTTGTAACACAAGCACGAGCAGCACTTTTGTGCCCTGAATGTGTACCAATTCCACATGTTTGAATGTGCAGCGCGCCGCCCGCGGCGATGTAGCCACCGCCGCACTATGCGCTGTGCGCGCTAGCACCGAGGTGCTGGTGCGCAGCCATTGATCTACCTCCTGTGGCCCGTGGCCAAACTGGCGGCGAATCGCAGCCTGCTCCTCATGCGTGAGTTCCAGGTTTGCCAGCAGATAGTGCACGAAGAATCGATAGCCCAGATCGGTCGGGACTCGGCCGGCGCTGGTGTGTGGGTGGGTAAGTAGCCCCATGCGCTCCAACGCAGCCAGGTCGTTGCGAATGGTCGCCGGGCTGACCCCCAGGTCATAGTGGCTGACAATGCCTGCACTGCCTACCGGCTGCGCTGTCTGCACGAATTCCTGGATGACGATGCGCAACACCTCGCGCTGGCGTTCGGAAATTGCGTCGATTGGCAATTCTTCTGGAAAATCATTCATCGTCAATAGGCGTTCTGGTTGGTGCCGGCAATGGTTTGTAGCACGGTCCGAATCAAGATCGTAATGTCCAGGCCAATAGACCAGTTCTCAATGTACCACAGATCGTATTTTGTTCTTTCTACAATAGACGTGTCGCCGCGTAGGCCGTTGACCTGAGCCCAGCCGGTCAGTCCGGCTTTCTCACGGTGGCGATCCATGTAGCGGGGGATGATCTGGCGAAATTGCTCGACATAAACCGGACGCTCTGGCCGCGGGCCGACCAGGCTCATGTCGCCGACCAGCACATTGATCAGTTGCGGCAACTCGTCGATATTGAAACGCCGCATGAATTCGCCCAGTTTGGTCTTGCGTGGATCGTCGGGCGTGGTCCAGCCCGGGCCGTCTGTCTCGGCATCTTGGCGCATGGAACGGAACTTGATAATTTTGAAAGGCCGCGCGTCGAGTCCCATACGCTCCTGTGTATAAAAAACCGATCCAGGGCTGTCGAGCTTGACGAGCAGGGCAGTCAGTAGCATGAATGGGCTGAGCACGATCAGACCAGCGCCGCTGAAGAGGACATCCATGCCGCGCTTGACTGCCAACTTCCAACCTTGCAGTGCAACATCGCGAATGGTCAGCAGCGGCAGCCCGCCCAGGTCGCCGATGGTGACCTCGCTCGCCATGATTTGGAAGACATCTGGAAAGACGCGGATGCCCACCTTCTCACGCTCGCACAGGCTGATGATATTCACCAGGTCCTGGTGGCTGCTTTCGGGCAGACCGATGATCACTTCGTCGATGTTGTAGCGGTCAATCAGCACGGGGACATCGGCCAAGGCGCCCAGAAGATGGGCGTTGATGCTGGGCAGGTTCCGATCGCCTTTGCCCGCATCCACAACCCCGATCACCTGATACCCCAGTTTGGGGTGCTGTACCATTTTCTGCAGCAACATACGCCCAATTTCGCCGGCGCCAATCAGCAGCACGCGGTCGTCGCCAATGCCGCGTGCCTGCATCCACCACTGCATCTGGGCATGCAACACGCGGGCCAATGTGTCGGCGACAATCGTAAGTCCGGCGCCAAACAGAATCAGCGCACGGTGATACTGGAACTCGCGTGCAAAGAGTGTCAACAATGCTACCGTGAAGAGCAAGGCGAGCACGTTGGCAATAATGATCTGGAAGAACTCGTCCAGGTGCGTGACGGGACGCCGCCGCTGGTACATGCGTTGGCTGAAATAGATCACGACCATGACGGCAGTGTAGGTGCCAGGCAGTAGTAGGAACTCGCCTAAAGGGCCGATGATGAAATCTGGATCGCGCACCAGGATTGCGTGCGCAGCCCAAAAGCCAAGCCACACGCTGCCCATATCGACAGCAAAGAGCGCAACCATGAAGAAGAACTGAGCGCGCTTGAGCACGCCAGGTCGCGCACTCCGACGTGCAACGTAGTCGTTCTGTGTGGGTCGATCAGAAATGCTGTGCTGCATTTACGCCGTGTCAGTATTGATCTGCCCTGTCAGCGACGCCCGCGCCGGACGTCGCTCTCCGCTACAATAACGCCAAAGATGCCGCGCCACGTCCAGGCTGCCTTTGCCGACGATGCCTGCTCGAATGATCTGGTCGAGCAGCCAGCCGGTCTCGGCACGGTAGTGCTTCTGGTAGAAGAGCCACATCGCCTCGTAAAAGTCGATGCGTGACTTGCTGCTCTGGCTGCTGGACGCCTCTTTGACATGCGTGATCTCTACCGATCCATTGTACCAGACTTCCCAGCCAGCACCCTTGATGCGTTTCGCCCAGTCCAGGTCCTCGCCATACATGAAGAAACGTTCGTCGAGCAGACCAGCGTCAAGAATGGCTGTACGTCGCACCTGCATGTAGGCACCCACGACAGAATCCACTGGGTGCACAGCATCCTCGGCCAGATACTCGAGATTGTAAGCATTGAATCGACGGCTGCCGGAAAAGATGCGGCTCAGTCCGATCATGCGGTAGAAGCTCACCTCTGGCGTTGGGAAACTGCGGCGGCATGCACGGTCTAGACTGCCATCCGGACGCCGCACCCGCGGCCCCGCCGCGCCGATATGTCGGTGCTCATCCATGAAGTGTACCATTGCGGCGAGCGCCGTCGCCGGCAGCAAGGTGTCTGGATTGAGCAGGAGAACGTAGCGTGGCAGGCATTCGGACTGCTCAAGCGGGAGGCGGTCAAAACCAAGCGCACGCATTGCTATATTATTGCCAGCGCTGTAACCGACGTTGGTAGCGTTATGGATCAGCTTGACACCTGGGAACTCGGCACGCACCATGGAGGCGCTGCCGTCCTGGCTGGCATTGTCCACCACTGTGATGGAAATGCGCAGCGTATGTTCGCTCGCCACCACCGAGCGCAGACAGTCGCGCAGCAGGGCAGCTGTGTTGTAATTCAAAATGACGATTGCTAGGTCGTCGGCTATCGTCTTGCGGTCAGCCGGTTTGCTGGCGATCGATGACTCCTGCATTCCTGTCCCTCACTGGCGCCGTCGGCGGCGTACACCATGTATGATTCTAGCATGGTCGCCACGCTCGAGCAAAGCGATCCGCACACGGCAGGTGCGTAGCTAGTTTTTGGCAAGAACTTCCTCGGTACCGGCCAAGAGGACTCGCCCTGTCAGGATGCGTGCACCCGGTGCTGGCGACGTGCCAACGGCTGGCGATGCATTATTCCGCAGCCTTGCGGCGGATGGCATTTTCCACTGTGCGCTCGGCTTCCTCTATGGATAGCTTGAGGTAGTGCGCCGCTGCAGCCAGCATGACCTGCTGCGGCGCCAGACCGATCAGCTCTGAACGGTGCACCGTCACGCCGTGCTCGCCAGCGAGCCGCGCTACCGTGTCAAAGACTACGTGCAGCGGCGTCTGTTCTGTGTCGAGCAGGTTCATGCTCACCTGTGCCTGGCCGTTGACAAGGAAGCCCTTGGCCTGCACCGCTGGCAGCCCACCGCTGCTTTCGCGGATCGCTCTGGAGATGGCTGAAGCCAGTGCTACGTCGCTGCTATCGAGGTAGATGTTGTACGCCACCAGGAACGGCCGCGCACCGACAACGACCGCACCCGCCCCTCCCACGCGCGCCGGGCCGAAGTCAGGCGCGCGTTCAGGGAGATGGATGCTCTCGACGAGCGCCTCGAACTGGCCGCGGCGAATGTCGGGCAGCCGTTGCCGTTCAGGGCGCATGGCTGCCGCAGCGTAAAGATAAACTGGGAGTTGCAACTCCTCGCCGATGCGCCGGCCAAGCCGCTGCGCCATCACCACACATTCGTCTAGCGTAATATTCTCAATCGGCACCAGCGGCACGACGTCCGTGGCACCGATACGCGGATGCACGCCGCGCTGCACAAAGAGGTCGATGCGCTCGGCTGCCACAGCGACGGCGCGGAAGAGTCCCTCCAGCACGGCTTCGGGCGCGCCGGTCACCGTGACGACGCTGCGGTTGTGGTCGGCGTCGCTGCCTGCATCAAGCAACAACACGCCCGGCGCCTGGATTGCCTCCACGATGGCAGCAATCACCTCGGGACGCCGGCCTTCGGAAAAGTTGGGTACGGCTTCGATCAGGGTTGCCAATGTCATGGGCTCGTTTGTTCGCAGGTTGACTGATTGAGTTATTATATCTGGCATGACTCATTTTTCGGCATTCACTGCATCGGCGCCGGCCGCGAGGGTCGAATCTGTGGCGTGGGATGCGTTCGTGGCCACACGCCCGGATGGGCATCTGTTGCAACTCAGCGCGTGGGCGCAGCTCAAGGAACGCTTCGGCTGGCGTAGCCGGCGCCTGGCCTTGACCGACGCACGCAGCGCACCGGTGGCAGGTGCGCAGCTCCTGTTGCGCACAAACTACGGTCTCACGCTGGCCTACGTGCCCAAAGGCCCGCTTGTCGACTGGCACGATGCCGCCCGGGCGCAGGCCCTGCTCGATGCACTGCGTGCTGAGTGCCGCCGCCTGGGTGCGGCTGTGCTCAAGATCGAGCCGGACTTGCCCGACACGGCCGCCAACCGCATCCTGCTGCACGGCTACGGCTTCTCGCCCAGCCGCCAGACCATCCAGCCGCCCAGCACTGTTACCGTCGATCTTGCTGGCGGTGTGGATGCCATCCTGGGCGCTATGAAGAGCAAGTGGCGCTACAATGTACGGCTGGCGGAGCGCAAGGAGGTGACCGTGCGCGAACTGCGTCGCACTGAGTTGCCCATTTTCCACCGTCTCATGCAGGAAACTGGCAACCGTGATGTGTTTGCCGTGCATAGCGACGCCTACTATGACGCAGCGTATGACCTGCTCGTGCCAGAACATGCCGCCTTCTTGCTGGCCGAATACCAGGGCGAACCGCTCGCTGCCATTGTCGTGGCTGTGGCGGGATCGACCGCCGTCTATCTGTGGGGGGCCAGCAGTGACCGCGAGCGTAACCGTATGCCCAATCATGCCTTGCAGTGGGCAGGTATGCAGTGGGCGCTCAGCCGCAGCGCCAAGAGCTACGATCTGTGGGGCATCCCTGACGACTTGGGTAGGCTGGCCAGTACCATGAACGGGGACGGACATGGGGTGCCGAGCGACGATCTCCCCGTGCAGATCGACGCTCTGCCCGGCCACGGCCTGTGGGGCGTCTACCGTTTTAAGCAGGGCTTTGGCGGCCGTGTTATTCGTTATGTTGGAGCGTGGGACATGCCTGTCGACGCACTGGGAGCGCGCATCTATGCTCTCGGCCTGGAGGCACAGCGTCTGAAGCGTGAGGCACCAACCGCCCTGGTCGCGCTGCGCCAAGGGCTGGCACGCAGCAACAATCACCAGGCGCCGGCTACCTGCCGACTGCGCTGGATCGCTACCCCAAGCGAATGGCGGGCTGAGCTGGCGGCACTGCCCGATCCTCATGTTCTGCAGAGCTGGGAATGGGGCGAGATCAAGCGGCAGACCGAATGGCACGCAGAGCGGTTGGTGATGGAGAGTGCTTCGGGCTGTGCGGCCTTCCAATTGCTCTGGCGCCAGCCGTTGCCCTACTTGCCTGCCCGCATCGCCTATGTGCCCAAAGGGCCGCTGCTGGATTGGTGCAACCTCGATTTGCTCGACCAGGCACTGGCTGCTGTCGAGGCGCATGCCCGTGCTCGCGGCTGCATCTTCGTCAAGATCGATCCGGATGTGCGCGAAGACCAGGCAACAGGACGACAGCTGCTTCACGCGCTGCATCGTCGGGGCTGGCGCTACAGCGCCGAACAGATCCAGTTCAAGAACACGGCCACGACCGACCTGCGTGCCGGCGAGGAGACGTTGCTGGGGAGCATGAAAAGCAAGTGGCGCTACAACGCGCGCCTGGCCGAAAAGCGCGGCATCACGGTGCGCGTCGGCACCACAGCGGACCTGGCGGCTTTCTATGCGCTCTACGCCGAAACGGGTGCGCGTGATGGCTTTCTCGTGCGGCCAGAATCCTACTATCGCACCACCTGGCAGTGCTTCCTGGCTGCACAGGCTGACGCATCCAACCATGCTGGCGGCGCGCTCCTGCTTGCCGAACACCCTGATGAAGTAGAGCCGGTGGCCGGTCTTTTCTTGCTGCGCTATGCGGCGACGGCGTGGTATTTCTATGGCGCCAGTAGTGACCGCCGCCGCCGAGACATGCCGAACTATCTCTTGCAATGGTCAGCCATGCAATGGGCGTTGGCGCAGGGGTGCACGACCTACGACTGGTGGGGCGCACCGACCGATCTCGAAGATCCAAACGACGGCATGCAGGGGGTTTGGCAGTTCAAGCAGGGCTTTGGTGCCGAGTTTCAGCCGCACATCGGCGCATGGGATTACGTGATTTCCCCCGCCGCATACCGGGTGCTGACTGAAAGCCTGCCCTACGTTCTGGCAGGCATGCACCGCCTGCGCGAACGCAGAGGTCGATAGAAACCAGGAGTTTGCAAGTGTGCCCTCCCGGCAGCGGCGCTGCCCGAAAATTCTGGTCTCTAACTTCCAGCACGTTAGCTTGCACCGCGCAGCACGCTCCCATCTTCTAGGAAGAGCGCGCCCTCCTGGAAATTCTCCACGATAACATCCCCTTCGACCATGACGTCGCGGCCAAAGACCACATCACCTTTGACGGTCAGCGTGCTGCAGCGGCGCAGCGACGGCGCACCGTGTGGGAAGCGCTCGATCATGTCGTCGTAAAGTTGGTAGTAGCGGTCGTCGAGCGTCACCACCGGCGGCGAGTCCCCCCGCTCGGTGGCCAGGTGCAGACCGTACTCGTCGCCCAACGCATACGCATCCGACATAAGCACCAGCAGGTCGCTATTCTTCTTGACTGGCACAAAGCGGCTGCGTGGTACGCGCAGCGCCTGCGCATTCTCGATCACGGCGATGGCTGCGCCCATGGCTGTCTCAAGCTGATAAACGCGCGGCGTTGACGGCTTGGCTGGATCGACGGACTTCTCGTTGCGGATGAGCGGCAGACCAAGGACGCCGTTGCGTTCAGCCAGGATCTGTGCCAGCGCTCGCAGGTTGATCCACAAGTTGTTGGTGTTGAAATAGCGGTAGAGTTGGACATCCTGAAAGGCCTGTTCCTCGTCGGGTGGGCACTGGGCAGACTCGCGCAGGATCAGGCGGCCGTCGCTGCTGCGTGCCAGGTGGCCGCCTTTACGATCGGCTGCTGTTCGGTCGGCCACTTCCATCAGGAAGGGAATGCCCCGCTCGGCGACAAAACCCAGAATGGCAACATCAACGATGGCACCCAGGTTGTCAGCGTTGCTGACGAACGCATATTCGTAGCCGCGCGCCAGTAGGTCATCGAGCATACCACCTGCGACCAGCGCTGTGTAGATATCGCCGTGGCCGGGCGGGCACCATTCCTTCTCTGGGTCGTCCGGCCATGTGGCGGGTGCAAGCGAGTCCTTCCAGATTTTGGGTTCCATGTGCTGTAAGAAATCGACTGGCACGTCCTGGGTAAAATCTGGGTAATCTGCCAGCGCCGCTAGCGAA
>CAIRNL010000753.1 GCA_903879975.1 uncultured Chloroflexota bacterium
CGCGCCTGGCGAGTGTGCCAGTCGCTTTCCGTGACTGCGAGTTCGTCCCGTGTGACTTGGAGAGTGCCAAATGTAGTGATGTAGATCTTGGGTTTCAGCGGTTCCTGTGGCTGATCGCCCAATAGCACGGTTGGTTGCATGTCTTTACGAACAGGGAAGCTGGGTCGACGCTATTACGCCGGGCGATGCACGCGCATATTTTTATTTTACCCTACGACAGTTAGAGAGGCAAGCAGTTATTACGCGCTGCGTCATGACACGACAAAGGGTGCAGCCTGTCCATCGCTGACGAATCGGCATCACCGGGCGCCCCTCGTGGGATCAAGGAAAGGTCGATAGAAACCAGGATTTTGCAAGTTCGTCCCTGCGACAGCGGCGGTGCCCGAAAATCCTGGTTTCTGCATGTCATCACTTTAGAAGCCCTGGAGCCTGCTCAAATCGGCCATACCAGCCGGCAATTGGGCAACGCATCGCACCAAAGCCAAGCGCGCCTGGCGCAGGCGTTCGTCGTCGGCATTGACCAGCACACGTTCGAAATAGGCGTTGATGGGTCGCTGCAAGTCCACCAGCACGCTCCCCAGCGCCCCAGCAGGTTCGGCCAGAGCCGACAGCCTCGTGGCTGCGTCAGCATAGGCATCTTGCAGCGCATTTTCGACGGATTCCACGTAGATGGCCGGGTTCAGTGCCAGTGGGGTGTCCAGCGTGCGAGTGATGCGGGCGCAGCGAGCATAGGCTGTGAAGGCACCGGCCCATGCCGGCGATGCCACTGCTTCGCTCAGGGCTGCGCACGCACGCACGGCCGCTGCTGGGTTGTCCCTGCGCTCGGCAAGAACCGCATCGACGATATCAAACGCGTAGCCCATGTCAGCCAGCACACCCTGGAGGCGGCGTTCGATGAAGGTACCGGTCTCCGCCAGCGACTCCTCGCTCACTGGCACCGGCTGTAACGCACCGGCTGCAGCCAAGCCTGCGCGCACGCTAAAATCGGTGCTTGTGGCAATCAGGCTGTTGACGATGCCCAACGCCGCGCGCCGCAGTCCAAACGGATCGGCGCTGCCGGTGGGAATCGCCTTAACAGCAAAAAGACCAGCCAGCGCGTCCAACTTGTCGGCCAGCGAGAGGGCCAGACCGGGCAGCGAGGCCGGCGCATCGTCGCCTGCGCTGCGCGGCAGATACTGCTCGCGAATCGCCTGTGCCACTGTCGCCGATTCGCCGCTCTTGAGGGCGTAGATTTCGCCCATGATGCCCTGCAAGCTGGTCATTTCGACAACCATATGGGTCATCAGGTCTGCCTTGCTGAGTTCAGCCGCACGCGTCACGGTAGCGACCTCGGCCTCGTTCGCGCCCAGCATGGTGGCAACTTGTGGAGCCAGTACCTTGAGCCGTTCGACGCGATCCAGCATGGAGCCCAGCTTGGTGTGGAAGGTTAGCGTCGCCAAGCGGGGCGAGAAGCTCTCCAGGCTACGGCCTGTGTCGGCGCGATAGAAATAGGCGGCATCTGCGTAACGTGCGCGGATAACGCCTTCGTACCCTGCGCGCACGACATCTGGGTGGGCCAATCCGTTGCTATTGGCCACAGCTACGAAATGATTGACGATCGTCCCTGCTTTGATCACTGGGAAGTAGCGCTGGTGTTTCTTCATCACGCCGATGAGCACGGGCGCTGGCAGATCGAGGAAGCGTGCTTCGAAGGTGCCCAACAGAGCAGTTGGCGCCTCGATCAGGTCAGTGACTTCGTCGAGCAGGGCGCTCTCTTCCGGCACCGTTCCACCGACTGTCTCGGCTGCCCGTCTCACGAGTTCGTCGACTCGACGGCGGCGTTCGTCGCGGTCGACGATGATGCCCTGAGCGGCGACAGCATCGAAGTAGCTCTGCGCATCGGCAACGTCAAAGGTTGTGAACGCACCGGCCGGCAGCCGAGCTGCGGCATCTGCGAAGCGCGGGCCGCGGCTAGTGCTCCCCGCCGTCACACCCGCCCACGTGAAGGGTACAGACCGGTCGCCGTAGCGCGCGACGATCCAGCGCAGCGGTCGCGAGTAGGCGATAGCGCTGCTGTTCCAGCGCATCGCCTTGCCCCAGCGTAACCCGTTGAGCAACTCCAGGCAGAGGTCTGACAATACGTCGACAGCGGGGCGGCCCGCAACGCGTTTAACGGCGTAGACATAGTTGTCGCGCACTTCGATTTCGTCGACGCCCACGCCCTGGCCGCGGGCGAAGCCCTCCAGCGCTTTAGTTGGCCGGTTGAGTGTATCGTATGCCTGGGCAAGGGCGGGGCCACGTTTTTCGACTACTTCGTCGGCCTGCATAGGTGCCAAGCCGTCCACATACGCGGCGAGACGCCGTGGTGTGCCCACTACACGCAGGCTTTCGTAGGCGAGCTTGTACTGCGTCAACAGCACCGCCACCTTTTCGGCGATTTGGCGCATGCCGTCGACCACGTCCTGTGGCGGCAGTTCCTCTGAGCCAAGCTCCAGCACGAACGGTTGTGGTGTGGAAATCTGCGGCAGGGGCTGCGGTATCTGGACTGTCTCCTGCGTTGCGCTGCTCCTTGTCTCCTTGTCTCTGCTGCCGTTGGCCAGCCATGGAAACTCCAGCCGTTGCCGCTGCTCGACATAGAGTTCGGAGACAGCCTTGGCCTGGGCGCGCATATCCGCAAAGAATTTGGCGCGTTCAGTTACGCCGATAGCACCGCGTGCGTCAAGCAAGTTGAAGGTGTGGCTCTGGCGCAGCACGTAGTCGTGCGCAGGGATAGCCAGCCCGCGCGCAACGCAGGCAGCTGCTTCTGCACCGTAAATCTCATAGAGCCGCTTCATGCGCTCGACATCGGCCAGCTCGAACTCGTAGATGCAATTCTCGATCTCAGGATCGCGGTAGAGTTCGGCAAAGCTGTGCTGCCCGTCCACATCGATGTCCCACACCTGCGTCTTGTGTTGCAAGTACATCACAATCCGGTCCAGGCCATAGGTAATCTCGACGCTGACCGGGTCGAGGGGAAGGCTACCGGACTGCTGGAAGTAGGTGAACTGTGTGATCTCCTGTCCATCCAGCCAGACCTCCCAACCGAGTCCCCAGGCCCCAAGCGCGGGCGATTCCCAGTTGTCTTCCACGAAGCGGATGTCGTGGCGCGTTCGATCCAGGCCAATTGCCTCCAGGCTGGAAAGATAGAGTTCCTGTGGATTGCCGGGGTCTGGCTTGAGGATCACCTGGTATTGGTGGTGCATCTGCATGCGGTTTGGGTTCTCCGCGTAGCGGCCGTCATCTGGGCGAAAGGATGGTTCAACGTACGCGACATTCCACGGCTCTGGCCCTAGCACGCGCAGCACGGTGGCAGGGTTCATCGTGCCGGCGCCGACCTTTTCGCTGTAGGGCTGCCAGATCGTGCAGCCGTGTGCAGCCCAGAATGTGTGAAGCCGCATGATCACTTCTTGCATAGAGGGTGAATGGGTTGGCATAAATTTTTCCCCGATTCTACAGTTCGTAGTGCCCGGCGGTTTTCACCGTCAAGCGCGTCAACCGACGATGCGGATTGGCACCGGCACAAATGTCAGGATAAAGATCATGATGACCAGATACCCAATCAGCCTGCGCCTGTTGTCCAATTGGGTGACGTCATCGAGAGCAGGGGGATGCCCTATCCCGATGAGCAACAGGAGGAGCAACCAGATGAACCAGCCGGTAAAGCCGACATTCTCCAGCCCCGGGATAACACTCTGAATGCCAGGTAGGCTGGCCAATGCGAGCACGGCCAGGATGCCCATGCTTGCCAGGTTGATCACACGCGCTTTGCGGCCAAACAGGGCAAAGACCGTGTGCCCACCGTCGAGCTGGCCTACTGGCAACAGGTTGAGTGCCGTGACCAGCAGGCCGATCCACCCGGCGAAGGCGATCTGACTGATGAAAACATCGGCGCCGGTGATGGGATTCGGCAGAATCTGGCCAAACAGCAGGTACTTGATGCCCAGATAGAGCAGGCTGTTGCCCTCGATCATGTAGCTGGTGTTGGGCGGCGGAACGTCGACTGTACTGATGCTCAACCCATAGAGTAGCAGCGGTAGCCCAACGATCAACCCGGCCAGCGGCCCAGCTACGCCGATGTCAAAGAGCTTGCGCCGGTCGGAGATCGGCTCCTTGAGCCGAATGAAGGCGCCAAAGGTGCCGAACCCAATAGGCATGGGTAGGAAGTAGGGGAGAGTCACGGCCACGCGGTGATAGCGGGCGGCAAAATAATGGCCAAATTCGTGGGCCAACAGGATGACCAGTAGCGTCGCCGAGAAGGGCAGGCCGTTGATCAAGTAGCTTGGGGAGACGACATCGGCCCATGCTGTAGGTTCCAGGACGTTGGTGGCGCCTACCAACAACGTGCTCCAGAGCGTCGCCACAAAGAGTACAGCGTTGATCCAGGCGCGTGAAGCAGTGGGCTGAACAACGCCGGCGAAGATACGGACGAACACATCCTCAGGGGGAGTGCTACGCTGTCCGGTTTCTGCGGCCGCGGAGCGCAGCGTGGGTGTGTAGCCCATGCCGGCCAGCGTCGTCTGCCAGCGCGGGAATGCAATGTGGCTGGGGCGCGTCAGTCGACCGCGCATGACGAGTACGCCGTCCTTGGCGGCCTCGCGCGGCGTTGTCACGGACTCGATCAGCAAATCGGGTTCGATGACAACGCGTAACTGCTTGATGACCGATTCTGGCAGCGCCTGGGGCGACGTTGGTTCGGGCACCTTCTCTACGGCTACAGGCAATCTATCGCTCCTCACTGCTTCTCCATACTTTGCGATGTACCTCTGCGTCTTGGATTTTTCCAAGTAACAATCCATCATTATGCTATACTGCAGCGGTTTTGAAGAAACTGCACGGCGAAAGAGAGTCTTATGAGCACCCATCCTTTCCTGCAGCGTCTGCACGAGACGCCACTTTTAGCCGACGGCGCCATGGGCACCATGCTCTACGCCAAGGGCGCCAGCAGCGAGCAATGCCTCGAATACCTGGTCATTGCGCGGCCGGCGTGGGTGAGTGAAATTCACCAAGCCTATGCCACAGCAGGCGCTGACATCATCAAGACGCACACGTTCGGCGCCAACCGTGTGCATCTGGCCGATCACGGGTTGGCCGACAAGGTACGCGACCTGAACTTTCGAGCTGTCAAGCTGGTGCGCGACGTGCGCGAGGTCACCGGTCGCGCTCTCTTCATTGCCGGCGACATGGGGCCGCTGGGCAAGCGCCTGCAGCCCGAAGGGCCGCTCTCGCAGGCAGAGGTGTATGAGGCGTTTCGCGAGCAGGTGAGCGTGCTCTGGGAAGCGGGCGCCGATGTACTGCTTTTCGAGACCTTCGTCCACCTTGCTGAACTGGAGATTGCCATTCAGGCTGCATGCGAGAGCTGCGACCTGCCCATTGTCGCCTCCATGACCTTTGCCGAAGACGGCCTGACCATGACCGGCCAGACGCCCGCCGAGGTGGTTGGTCGGGTACGCAGGGCTGGCGCTGATGTAGTGGGCGTCAACTGTTCTGTTGGTCCGGCGGCTATGCTCCAGACGCTGGAGCAGCTACGCGAAGCCGACAGCAACGTCCCGCTGATCATCATGCCGAATGCCGGTTTCCCGGAGCGGGTCGAGGGCAGATTTTACTATCCGTCGAGTCCTGAGTACTTTGCACGGCAGACGGATGCCTTCCTAGCACAAGGTGCGTGCATTGTCGGCGGCTGCTGTGGCACGACGCCGATGCACATCCGCGCAATGCGTACTGCATTAGATGGCTGGCTGGCCGGCAAGCAGGCACCAGGCGAGCAGGCGGCGCTGTCTATCGAAGATCTGGCGCCTGCCGCCAAGGTCGACTACGGCGTGGCTGGCGATGTTGCCCCCACGGGTATATTGAACAAGTTGCGAGCCGGCAAGTTTGTGATCAGCGTCGAGGTCGACCCCCCGCGCAGCTTCACTGCTGAAAAACAGATCGAGGGTGCGCGCCATGCCTGGAAGATGGGCGCGGATGCCGTCAATGTGGCTGACAGCCCGATGGCGCGTGTGCGCATGAGCGCCCTGTCGCTCTGCGTGCAGATTCAGCAGCAGGTGGGCGTTGAGACCATCATTCACTTCACCACGCGCGATCGTTCGCTCATGGGATTGCAGGCCGATCTCATCGGCGCACATGCGCTTGGCGTGCGCAACATCCTAGCCCTCACGGGCGACCCACCCAGCCTGGGCGATACGAAACAGTCGACGGCCGTCTACGATGTGGACAGCATCGGCCTGGTGCGCATTATCAACCGTTTCAATGACGGCGTCGATGTAGCTGGGCAGGACATGGGGCAGAAAGGTGGCTTCACCATCGCCGTGGCCTGTGATCCGACACGCGCTGATCTGGTGCAGGAAGTGGAACGCTTTCACCAGAAGGTCAGTGGCGGCGCGCACTTCACCATGACGCAACCCATCTTCGATCCGCAACTTTGGCGCGACTTCCTGCGCATTTACGAGGATCGCCACGGCATTTTTCCCGTACCGGTGCTCATCGGTGTGCTACCGCTGCAAGGGCACAAGCATGCATCCTTCCTGCACAATGAAGTGCCTGGTATTACGCTCAGCGAGGATGCGTTGGAGCGAATGCGCAAGGCGGGCGCCAACGGTCGTCAGGAAGGCGTCAAGATGGCGCAGGAACTGTTGCTGGAATTGAAGGAGCTGCCCCATGTGCAGGGCGTCTACCTCATGCCCAGCTTCGGGCGCTACGAAACTGCGTGCCAGGTATTGGACGTGCTGACGCCAGCGGAACGCGGCGCCGTGCGCAGCTAGAGGAAAGGTCGATAGCGAGCAAGATTTTGCAAGTTCGCCCTCTCGGCAGAAGTATTGTCGCAATCAGCCGGCGCTGCCTGGTTGAACCTGCTATTTGTCGTTACAGGCCACGACCATTGCGATCGATCGCGTGCGATCATGGCTGAGGCTGACGGACCACGTGTGCAGTGACGCCCTGCGGGAAACGGCGGCAGCTGCGCCGTGCAGGTAGAGTTGTGGCGCGCCACTCTCGTCGTCCTTGAGTATTTCGATATCGACCCAATTGACGCCGTTGCGCCAGATGCCGGTGCCGAGAGCCTTGGCCACTGCTTCCTTTGCCGCAAACCGCGCGGCCAGTGACTCGATGCGCGGGCCACAGCAGGCCAACTCACC
>CAIRNL010000754.1 GCA_903879975.1 uncultured Chloroflexota bacterium
GAAAGGAGTCGTCACTATGAAGTATCTTCCAGCATCGTTATGCCGCCTATGGCGTACGCTGCTGGCCTTTGTGATGGTGCTGACTCTGCTCGGCGCGTTGCTTCCAGGTGCGGCGTTGGCAGCGCCCCCTGCCTCAGCAGCGAAGCCGGCAGTGGAGTCAGGATCGTGGGGATGCTCGTTCTATCACACCGTGCAGCGCGGAGAGACGCTCTCTGGCATTGCTGTGCGGTATGGAACCACAGTTCACGCCATCATGCAGGCCAATCACATTTGGAATCCCAATCACATTCGGGTCGGGCAGGATCTGTGTATTCCTGGCTATTGCCCGCCTGACCCTGGCGCAGGCTGTTCCTGCCGGACCTATCACTACGTGCGCTGGGGCGAAACGTTAGCCAGCATTGCACATTGGTATGGCGTGAGCCCACAGGCAATCGCATCGTGCAACAGTATCTGGAACTGGAACCATATTCTGGCTGGTACGCAGCTGTGTATCCCGGGTGGATGGCACCTTCAGCCACCGCCGCCACCGCCGCCACCGGTACCGCCACCACTGCCACCGGTACCGCCACCACTGCCACCGGTACCGCCACCACTGCCACCGGTACCGCCACCACCGGCATACGGCGTCTGGATAGGCGAATACTACGCCAGCCGTGATTTTGCCCCGCCGCCGGCCTTCGTGCGCCAAGACAATGCAATTGCCTTTGACTGGGGCACATGGGGGCCAGGGGCAGGGATGCCAGGCACCAATTTCAGCGCGAAGTGGAACCAGGTGGCTTGGTTCGATGCAGGCACGTACCGCTTTACTGCAACTGTCGACGACGGCGTGCGGGTCTTTGTCGACGATCGTCTGGTGATCGACGCGTGGCGTGTCGGACCCGCTCTGAGTGTCTTCAACGATATCTATCTTCCAGCCGGCTGGCACACTGTCCGGGTCGAATACTTCCAGGAAGGCGGTGTAGCAGTCATCTACGTACAATACGCAAGATTGTAGGGGAATGCCACCGGATCCGCTGTCAGGCAACGGCGGGTAGACGGCATGTGCCGGTCATGGGCGATGATCGGCACCCTGCCAGACCTGTGAATGAACGAAACTTCCGGATCGGACGGCCTGCGGGCCGTCCGATTTCTATTGGCGTGGCGCCGAATCAAGCGTGTAAGTTGCTGGAGGCAGGGTGTGTCGGGCCTGCCAGAAGCTTAGTGAGGGTTTCAACGGCCGAGTCCAGGCGGATCGAACGTACGTAGTCGAGGACGGAGACCGCCAACGCAGGGAACGGAGCCTGTGCTGGTTGCGCTTGCGCGATCGCCAGGAGGACAGTGATGTATTCCTCCAACAGGCTTCTCTCGCCGGCAAAGCGCAACGCCCTGCGCAGCAGCGCATCCCGCAATCGCAGATTGCCATCCTGCTCCGCAATACGGGACTGCCCGATGATCGCCTGTACGTGGGTGAACGGGTAGATGTTTGCCTTGTCAGACTGCGCTCCCTCGAGCAGGGCGCGCGCCTCGTCATGTGCGCCACGCGCCAACGCCACCAGCCCCAGGCCGATCTCTGCACTGTTACGATAGGTGCGAAAGAATGCACGGTCGTCCAGCAAGGCGACCACACGGCGAAAGCGACGCTCGGCTTCGTCCAGACGCCCGGCCTGGAGCGCAAGAAAGCCGCTCGAAATACGCGGCAGCATGCTACCCAACTCGCTGGCGTTGCCGGCAACAGCGCGATTGATCGTAATGCTCTCCTCGTTGAAAGCCTGGCTCTGCTCCATGTCGCCCAGGATACGAGCCGTCATCGCCAGTTGGTGATAGGCTGCGCTGGCGATCGAAGGCTGGTTCGTCTCTGTGGCGAGGTCGACAACAGCTTCCAGGACGTGAGTTGCTTCGCCGAGTTGGCCCTGTACCAAAAGCACCCACCCGTACTCAAAGAGCGGCACGACAGCATGTACCGGCTCC
>CAIRNL010000755.1 GCA_903879975.1 uncultured Chloroflexota bacterium
CCCTTTTCTGGAGAAAAGATGTACAAAAAAATCGAAAAGCAGAACCAGCGCGACCAGGCTGTCCACAATATACAATACCTGATCCACAGTCGTTGGCAAAGCGAGCAAATAGGATGCAACCGTGATGGCCAGCGCCAGCAGTGTCACCAGTACCATGAAGATCTGATAGGTTGCGCGTGCTGCAAGAACAGAATTTTCGCCGGCGATGGCCCCAGCGTTCGGCTCAGCGCTCTGCTGTATCGAATCTTGCACTGGATTATGCCTTTTGCTGTTTCAGATGGTTTTGCCAGATCGACTCATATCGCTCTTGCGGCAGCTGCCGCAGGAGCGATGTTCACGTCAAACGACTTGCTGATTGGCAGAAGCGCTGTCGTCGCCTGGCTTGTTCGGCTCTGCTGCAGTAGCTTCTGCCTCTTCTGTTGCCTCGGCGGCTTCTTCCTCTTCTGTTTCCTCAGCGGCTTCAGCTAGATCGATACTGGCGAAGGTGGCAACCTCGCCCGACAACTGGCTGCCCAACGTCAATGTGACGACTTTGGCATCGTACTCATTCATTGCCTCGGTAGCCTTGTTCTCCACAATCGCAATAATGGCCGAAGTGTTGGGCGCCATGCCTGCAGCGAGCATCTTCTACTCATTCTTGTCGAACTGATGGCCGAAACGCTTGCCGGCCATGCTGCCCAGCAGCGCTCCACCTAGCGTCCACACGAGCAGACCTGCTGGCCCACCCACGAGACCGAGTAGTGCACCGCCGCCTGTACCTGCTGCCGCACCCTTGCCCCCCATGGCCGGACTGCTTGATGTGCGCCCTGCCTTTTTCATCGATCTCAAAGACGCTCTACACAGTCATAGCATAAGTGAACTCATCGACAGCTGATAGTGACCATCATGAGGATATTAGTGAGGATGCTGGGCGAGACCGACAACGTTGGAAGCTTATCCGAGTAGATTCAACGAAGCAGCACAGGCGGCGATAGCGCGCCGGCCATGGACGCCAAGTTTCTCCGAGATATGCTCGATGTGGGTGCGTACGGTCAGTGGCGAAATCACCAACTGCTCGGCGATCTCCCGGTCGGTTCGATGAGCCATCAGCAGGCATAGCAGATCGCGCTCGCGGCGCGTCAGACGAATGGCTGCGTCTGCTGCCTGCGATACGTGGCTGGCAGGCCAGTCGGTAGACTGCATACGTAGCGCATGCAGCAGTTGCACCAAATAGGGAGAGAGTTCTGCACGCGCCGATGCCGTAACCAATGGCGTCAGGCCAGAATCTGCGTCGGCGAGCGAACGTACGATCCCGCGCGGCTCAGCGAGGGTGACAGCCGCTTTCAATGCGTTGGCGGCTTTCTCGTGCGCATGCTGTTGTTCGAACAGACGTGCCTGCAGTGCCAGATACTCCGCAATTCGTATTGGCTTATCTAGTAGATTGGCGACACGGAGCAGTTCGTCGAGCAGGGTGCCGTCTTCGTACAGCGCCACGGAAGTGGCTTCCGCCAATAGGCCATGAATCTGCATGGCCGCCGGAACCATACGCCAGCCGAACAAGTTCAGTGCCCTTGTTTAGCCCTGCAGCAAGTTTTCGTCGCACGACTGCACTGCGCGATGGGCGTGGGATAGAGAGTTTTGTGCGCAATAGAGTCTTTACTGCTCCAAAAGTATCGATTCATGATGGCGCAATGAAGACCATCTAGCCGTCAACTCACTCTGATCCACCTCTTCTTCTCGTTCCCTTTTCGTCCCGTCATCCTCTTGTCCATAGCGAAGGCAGAACACCCAACACAACCGTGAAAACTGTCGCAACCCCCAGCACCACAGCAATTGGCAGGCCGCGCTGCGGCGAATCTGTCATTGTCTCTGCAGTCGGTTCGTCAAAATACATACGTACGACAATCCGCAAATAGTAGAAGGCGCCGATCGCGCTGTTGAGCATAGCAAC
>CAIRNL010000756.1 GCA_903879975.1 uncultured Chloroflexota bacterium
ATCGACATAGGCATACTTCCAGGCGGCGTCACCCATGTCACTCAGATAGATCGTGGCGCCGGTAGCAGCCGCCAGTTCGCGGCTGCCACTGACAAAATCGGCGTGGATGTGCGTCTCGGTCACGTGGGTGATGCGCAGCCCTTCTTTCTCGGCCTCACGCAGATAGGGGGTGACGTTGCGTGCCGGGTCGACCACCAGGGCCTCTCCCGTCGCCACACAGCCGACCAGATAGCTGGCCTGTGCCAGTTTCTCATCGTAGAAGTAACGAAGCAACATGATTTCTCCTCGCTTTCGCCTACAGCGAGATCGGCATGCCCTGCCGTGCCCATTCGATGATCCCGCCCAGATCGTAGACTTCGGTATACCCGGCCTGCATGAGCATATTGGCGGCAAACGCGCTGCGGTTGCCACTACGACAGTAGACAATCACAGGCTTGTCTTTGGGGATGCGGTTCATCTTCTGCTGCAACTCTTGCAAGCTGACATTGATAGCCCCGGGGATGTACCCGGCGCTGAACTCCTCGGCGGTGCGTACATCGACCAACGTATGCGGTGCAGCATCCTCGACGTAGCGCGTCTTATAGTCGGCCGGCGATACCAGTGGGTGCCCTGCACTGCTAGCCCCACCAAACAATCTATTCAAAAAGCTCATTGGTTGCTCACTCCTTTCGCCAGAAACAGGTCATCATTCCGCTTCACTTTACACCCGCACCATTTGCCAAGCGCCGCCGACTTGCTTATGATTGATATAAGTTTCAGCTTATGCTAAATCTCTACAAACTTGAAATCTTCGCAATCGTCGTACAGACCGGCAGTTTCAGTGCTGCAGCCGACCAGTTGCTCATGACGCAGCCGGCAGTGAGCCAGCACATCCAGGACCTGGAAGCCAGCCTGGGCGCCCGGTTGTTTACCCGCGGACGCCGAGGCGTGAGCCTGACTCCAGCTGGCGAGACGTTGTACCAGTATACGCGCACGATTCTGCGTCTCGTTGCCGACGCCGAAAACGCCGTCACGGATGTCACGCAGTTGGCGCACGGCCACGTATCGGTGGGGGCAACGCCTGGCGTCAGCGTCTACCGCCTGCCCGACTGGGTGCAGGCCTTCCGCCAGCAACACCCAAACCTGGGCATCTCCGTTCAAACGAGCATCACTCCCCAGATTGTCGCCGATTTGCACAACAGGAAACTGGACTTGGGGCTGATCGAAGGTGAGTTGGATGGGGTAGATCAGAAGGGGCTGGGCGTACTGGAGTTAGAAACCGACGAGCAGTTCGTCATCGTCGACGCGCGCCATCCTTGGGCAAGACGTTCATCGATTCCCTGCAACGAGCTCAACGGCCAACCGTTTGTCATGCGCCAGCGCAACAGCCAAACGCGCATCTGGCTGGACCGCAAGCTGGCTGCGGCGGGGATTCAGGTGCAGATAGCCGCCGAGTTCGACACTGTGGAGTCCATCAAGCGATCGGTCATCAAGGGGATCGGCATCACCATTCTGCCGGAGTATGCCGTGCACAGCGAACTGGAAATCGGCATGTTGCATGCACTGTCGATCGAGGGGAAACCGATGGAACGCACCCTCAAACTCGTCTGGAACGAAGAGCGCTATTTCTCGCCCGTGACACGCACCTTCCTGCGCGTCCTGGCCATCTACCTGCCGCGCCTGGAAGAACTTGGCCTGTAAACACAGTCGGTTCAAGGAGTTGCGGCTGGTGCGGGCGCGGCTTCCAAAGTGGCCATCAGATCGTCGAGCACCTCGACCGGCTGCATGACGTCGGCAATCAGCGTGGCGACAACACCCGGATCGGCGGCTTCATCCACGATAGTCAGGTCATCATCGCCGAAGAGCACCAACTGGCCGGACTGCACCCATCCAAACACCCCTGTCTCGTCATACACCGAGAGCCAGCGCCCGTCTGCCGACACACCGGTGACATTCAGCACGCCGGTGCTCGGCACGCTTTTCAGCAGGCGCCCGCCCGGCGCGTCATAGATCGCAGCGCCGCCGGTGGCGATGCCGACAGCCGACGGTAGCTGCTCGATGGCGAGTTGAGCGATCCAATCCGCCCGCCCCGTGTCCACGGCGCTCAACGCTGCCGGATCGACTGGCGCAGGCGTTGCGGTGACGAACACCGGCGTAGCGAGCGGCGTTGCCAGCATGAACGGACCGACACGGCTGGGATAGGCCGGTGTTGGCTGCTCTGGGCGAACAGCGGCGGCCGGCAACGGCGTGGGATCGGCTTGTGGGGGGCCGCCACAGGCAGCCAGCAACAAAACCAGCAGCGCCCCCCAGGGTATAAGCCTATTCATAGCGTAATGCATCAATCGGATTGAGGCGACTGGCCCGGTACGCGGGAAAAATGCCAAAAAAAAGGCCAACTGCGGTGGCAACTACCAGGGAAGTAATGACTGCGTCAGCGCCGACGACGGCCTGGAACTCGCCGAAGAGAACGCTGACCAGCCGCGCCAGCCCCCACCCCAAGGCAACACCAATCATGCCGCCCACGATCGCCAGCGCCATCGCTTCAATGAGGAACTGGATGAGCACATCGCTGCGCCTGGCGCCAACCGCCTTGCGCAGTCCGATTTCGCGCGTACGCTCGGTCACGCTCACGAGCATGATGTTCATGATGCCAATTCCACCCACGAGCAGGCTGATGGCGGCAATTGCACCCAGAAAGATGGTCAGCGC
>CAIRNL010000757.1 GCA_903879975.1 uncultured Chloroflexota bacterium
TCTTGCCACTCTTCGGTGCATTCGAGAGATTGGAGAGCGACCACGAACTTCTTCGGCCAGGCTAACATGAGTCATCCCGAATTTTGGGATGACTCATGCGTCCTACCCACAGGGCCATCCTCTGCGGCACGTCGAACCGATGGGGTCTTGGGGTATACAAGCCACCGCAGCAACGATGTCCTGAATCTGGCAGGATACCCTCAGCTCGTTTCCTGCCAGATCCAAGCCGTTGCTCGCTCGGCGCATCAGCGTTGGTCAATCCGGAGATACGGCTGGCTGCAGTGCAGGTTCGAGCACAGAGCCGGCACCGCCATCACGTCCGATATGGGCGAAGAAGGCCAGCAGCAGCACGATCGAGCCGATGTTGAGCAGCCCGGCGACGATAAAGGGCAGGCCTGGCGATAGCCGTGTCAGCGCACCGCCCAATAGAGCGCCCCCGATCATGGCAACGCTCCACGTGGCATGGAGCAGACCAAACGCGCGGCCGTGCTCGGCGCGCGGCACACCATCCGAGAGCAGCGTGAACAGCAGCGATGCCAGCGACCAGGCCGCCGCCGCCCCCAGGATGCCGAATGCGATGACACCCCACAGGTGATCGGCGAAGAGTGCCAGCCCCAGGCACGCGACAATCAACGTACCATAACCGATCAGCGGCGGCCAACGATGGCCGAAGCGATCGGCTGCACGGCCGGCCAGCAGCTGTGCGGCCGAGGCGATGATGAGGCTGGCAGTGCCGTACAGGGCAACTGTGGTCTTGTTGCCCGCCAGCTGATTGATCATCAGAGGGATGAGCATGCCGGACATCCCATAGTAGATGGTCGGCAAAAAACGCAAGCCAATCAACATTTGCACAGCGGGGCGGCGCGCCATGCCGAGCATGCCCCCGCCTAGCTGTGGCGTGGCGTTGCGCTCAGGTGCCAGTGCAGGGAGCAGGGGGAGCGTAGCCGCTAACGTGATCAACACCAGAGCAGTGCCCACCAAACCGTAGAGCCGGAAGCCAGCGGTGTCGAGCAGCCAGCCGGCCAACGGGCTGCCCAGCGCACCGCCCGCAGTCATGCAGAGCGCAAAGAGCGCGGAGAGCAGGCCTAGTCGCTGCGGGTCGGCCGCACGCGTCAGGTAGCTGGAGCCGCCGAGCGTATGCAAGCTGCCCATGGCACCGCCCAACATCCACAACGGTACAACAAGCAGCGGCCACTCGCTCTGGAAGACAAGGCTGGCCAAGACGCCACCGGCCAACCCCGTGACCAGCACACGCTTACTGCCCAGTACATCACTGAGCCCGCCACCCCACAGAGCCGCTATCATTCCTGCCGCCTGCCCGGACGCGATCACGGCGGCCAGGACAAGCGGTGTCAGCCGCAGTACTTCCTCCAGATAGATCGGAAAAAATGACATCTGGGTCAGGATCCACACGCCGCTCAGAAATTGAACGGCGAAAAGGGGACCGACCGCACCAAGATTGCTGGATGCCGGATGGAACGGCTGCTTTCTCATGCTCGTCGACACACGACTGAATCTCTTTTCTGGTTGTAGGGCGATTTCACCGCCGATGTGGCTCACTGCGGATGAACCTCCAAAACCGCCGGCAAATTCGCCCCCACCTGTACTGCCGGCTGCTCAGTCGAGATGGCTGTAGGCGATCAAGGTGAGAAATTCAATGAAACGGTCGCTCAGGCACAGATCATCGAGCAGTTCGGCCGCTTCCTCGTAGCGGCTGGCGGATGTGCCACCCAACTTGACGAGTTCTTCATTACGCAGTTGCTCGTAGAGCGCACGGGTAACCAGACGGCCATCGCCCAGCTGTGCGCCGTGATGGATCCATTGCCAGAGCTGGGATCGGGAGATCTCAGCTGTGGCCGCATCTTCCATCAGATTGTTGATGGCCGCTGCGCCGTTGCCTAGCAGCCAGGCATTCATATACTGCAGGGCTACGCTGATATTCAGTCTAAGGCCTGCTTCACTAATGGTTCCGCCCGGAACGCCCACGTTGGTAATCTGCGCGTCGGTCACATGCACATCCTCGCGCATGCGATCTTTCTGATTCGGCTTTTCGCCCAGATAGCCGTCGGCCACTTCGAGCACGGTCGGCACCAGGTCGGGATGGGCAACCCACGTGCCGTCACA
>CAIRNL010000758.1 GCA_903879975.1 uncultured Chloroflexota bacterium
AGGAGGTTCAAGCCATCTGGCCGGAGGTGATGGTCGACCCGCAACGGAAGCGTCCTTCCGTCGAGACCTTTCTGCATGCACTCTGCCTCTCTGAAGGCGGCGCCAACTGGGTTGCACACACGCACCCCATCTCCTGCAATGCCATCCTGTGCAGCGTACAAGGCGCCGCCCCCTTCCGCCGGCACCTCTTCCCGGATGGCATCGTCGTGTGTGGGCGCCATCCAGCTGTGGTGCCCTACGTCGATCCCGGCTTCGATTTGGCCAAGGTCGTGCGCGCCGAGTTGCGTCGCTACCAGGACGAACATGGCATGTCGCCCAAGTTGCTGCTCATGGTCAACCACGGTATCACTGCGCTGGGCAAGAGTGCCCAAGAAGCACTCAACATCACGCGTATGGCCGACAAGTGGGCTCGCACCATCATCGGCACCCACAGCCTGGGCGGCCCGCAGTACATGCCCGACAACGAGGCTGCCCGCATCGACAACCGCCTGGACGAGCACTACCGGCGGCGACAACTGGGAGCATGAGAGAACGCTCGACTGTCGATCGTCCAGGATCAATTGTCGATGGGACGTTGGACGGCTTCCCAGGTCGGCAATTGACCCTTCTGGCTGGCCGTTGGCAGTTTTTAGTGCGTCTCAGTTACCTTACGCAGCCCGCGCGGATGGTCCGGATCGTAGTCGCGTACGGCAGCTAGATGCATGGCAAAAAGCTGCCCCGGCACGATAGCCGTAATCGGTGACAGCCACTCCGGCACGCCGGACGGCAACGCAATACGCGTCCGTCCCATCGCAAGCGTGTCCGCATCATCGCTGATCGCCACAATTTCTGCCGCGCGCTCCTGGAGTGTGCGCATGAACTGCTGCATTTCCGGCAGCAACACGCCGGACGGCGCCACCACCAGCGCCGGGAACCCATGCTCAATGAGCGCCAATGGACCGTGCATAAAATCCGCGCTGCTGTATGGCTCGGCAATGGTGTACGTGAGTTCCTTGAGCTTCAGTGCAAACTCGAAGGCAGTGGCGTAGTTGTAGCCGCGACCGAGCACCACACAGTCACGCATATAGCGGTAACGCTCCGTGAGTTCCCCAATCTGTGGCGAGAGCGCCAGTTCTGCCTCCACCTTGGCAGGAATCGAGAGCAGGTCGGCGCGCATCTGCTCTTCGCCGGCCAGTTCGGTGCTCAGTGCGGCAATCGCCGCCAGCGACGCAGTGTAAGTCTTCGTTGCAGCGATGGAGCGCTCCTCGCCTGCGTGCAGCGTGATGACATGTTCGCACTGCCGTCCCAGGTTCGAATCGGGAAAGTTGGTGATAGCAGCGGTCAATGCGCCCTGACGGCGCGCCTCCGCCAGCACCGAGACAACGTCCGGGCTCTTGCCACTTTGGCTGATGCCAATGACCAGCGCGTTGCCAAAGCGCGGCGGGCGCTTATAGATAGAATAGAGGCTCGGCGTGGCCAGCGTCACCATCAACTGGTTGACTGATCCCAGCAGATACTGGGCATAGCGGCCGGCATTGTCACTCGTCCCGCGTGCAGCAATGACCACGTAGTCGACGTCGCGGCCGCAGATCGCACCGGCCAGCCGCTTGATCACCGGCCACTCGCGCTCGAACAGCGCGTTCAGCACACTCGGCTGTTCGTGAATCTCACGATAGAGATGTGATTGTTCCAGCGCCACAGCATTCTCCTCTATTGAACTTTGCTTATTGCATCTCGTAACAGGACACCCCTTCGACCATCGTACGCACGACCTCCAACATCGGCGTCAAGAAGACCAGGTCGGCAAATGCGCCAGCGCGCAGCCGTCCGCGTTCGTGGCCGATTGCCAGCAAATCTGCTGGCGTCGTCGTCATCGTCGCAAGCGCGTCGTTCAGCGAGCAGCCGGTGTACATGAGCAGCCGGCGCAGCGCCTCGTCCATGGACAGCACAGAACCGGCCAGCGTCCCCGAAGCCAGCCGCGCCTCGCGCATGCCGTCGCTGTGTTCGGTGACAATGACCTCCTGATCGGAGAGGCGGTAGGCACCCGGCGCCATGCCTAGCGCGGCCATGGCATCGCTGACAACAGTGATGCCGTGTGCTCCCTTTGCCGCCCACACGAGCTTGACAACGGCTGGATGTACGTGGATACCGTCGGGGATCAACCCAACGATCTGGCTCGTGTCGGCCAGCAATGCACCAGGCAGGCCAGGCTCGCGATGTTCGAGCGGCGGCATCGCGTTGAAGATGTGTGTGCCATAGCGCGTGCCCGCCGCAAAGGCAGTGCGCGCCTCGGCCAGCGTCGCCATGGAATGGCCAGCGCTTACCACCACCCCGCGCTGCCGCAGGGCAGCAACGACATCCAGCGCGCCCGGCAGTTCCGGCGCCAGCGTGGTAAGCCATACGTGGTTTTCGCGCGACCACACCGCCACGTCAGCCAGCGCAGGGGCACGCAGATGCGCAGGGTTATGCGCTCCCTTCTTCTTAGGATTGAGAAAAGGACCTTCACAGTGCAGACCGAGCGGCACGCTGCCCCGCCAGCCTGCAGGCGCACCCGCAGCCAGTGTTTCCTGCGCTTTGGCCGCTTGCGCCAGCGGCGAGGTGATAATCGTAGGTAAGAAGCTTGTCACACCCCAGCGTGGTAGGCGGGCCGCCACCTGCCAGATGGTGGCCGGGTCGAGCGTGAAGTCGGCACCGAACGCGCCGTTCAATTGCACATCGATAAAGCCTGGCGCCACGATCAATCCACCGGCATCGAGCACGTCGGCGCCAGCGGGAACCGCCACGGACGCAGCATCACCCACAGCCACGATACGGCCGCAATCAATCAACAGCACGCCATTGTCAATCTGGGTTGCGGGCGTCAGCAACGTTGCCCGTTGGATACACAACATAGCCTCACCTCTTATCGTTTGATCCGATCTGTGCGAATCCGCCCAGTCTGCGTTCTATTCTTTCCCGATCCGTTCCGCTGCCAGCGCGGCCGCACCCCAGGCGCCCAGATTGCGCGTCGGGTCGGCGATACGCAGGATCTCCGGGCGCAACAGGGCGCGCGCCAGCGCTGATGTCTCTTGCTGGCGCAACCACTCAGCAATGATCGGCGCCAGGTAGCGGTCGCCGGCGCGGGTCACGCCGCCGCCCAGCACCACACTGTCGACATCGTAGGCCAACACCACACTGCGCAGCGAACGAGCCAGTTCCGTGCCCACATCGTCGACAATCTGCAGCGCCGCCCGATCGCCGGCCGCCGCTGCGTCGTAAACGCTGCGCGCCGTGAGAGGGGCAAGCAGCGCCAGCGCGCCAGTGGCACCCTGAGCCAGCGCCTCCCGTGCGCGCCGCACAACCGCAGTGGCCGAAACCAGGGTTTCCAGGCAGCCGTGCGCGCCACAGTTACAGAGCGGACCCTTCGGATCAATGATCACGTGGCCGAATTCACCGGCCAACCCGTGGCGCCCACGCAGCAGCTTGCCCTCCAAGATGACACCCGTCGCCAACCCAGTGCCGATGCTAATATAGGCCAGGTCCTGGTCGCCAGCTGGGTTGTCGAAGCGATAGACACCTAGCGTCGCCACGCGCACGTCGTTTTCGATGACGCAAGGCACACCGAACCGTTCGGTGAGCCGGGCGACGAGCGGATAATCGTACCAATGCAGGTTGACGGCAATACGCACAATGCCGTTGGCCGCATCCTGTTGGCCAGGGATACCCAGGCCAATGGCGGCCAAGGTGCGCGACCCGTCGCCAAACGCCAGCGTCTCCTCAATGGCGTTTGCGATGCCGAGCATCGTGTTGTCGGCACTGGAGAGGTCGGTATCGACGGTCAACTCGCCATGTGGGTGTAGGGACTCATCGAGCAACACCGTAGAGACCGTGGTACCCCCCACGTCCACGCCAACCAGCCAATAGGGGGCCGGAAACGCCGGCATTCCAGTAGATATCGTCATTGTAAATTCGATTCTGTCGACAAATCGGGTTGGGAATCAAGTTCCTGTATCATACATTCGATCATGAATCTGCCCAAAGGTCTGCACTCTGTCAGGCGCCAACTGACCGGCCTGTCGACAGCCGTAGCGTTTCTAACGACACTGCCCGTACCCACGCACGATCTACAGCCTGGGGCGATGCAACGCGCCGGAGTGTGGTTCCCGTGGGTGGGACTCTTGATTGGCATCATTCTAGCTGCAGGGTCGCTGGCCGCGGCCGCGCTCCTGTCACCGGCGGTAACGGCGGTGCTGGTCGTGGCGCTGTGGGCGGTGCTCACCGGCGCGCTGCACCTCGACGGGCTGGCCGACTGCGGCGACGGTCTGCTGCCGCCGGTGAGCCGCGAGCGGCGTCTGGAAATCATGCGCGACCCGCGCGTGGGTGCCTTTGGTGTGACCGCAGTGGTGCTGGTGTTCCTGCTGAAGTCAGCAGCGCTGGCAAGTTTGCCAACGGCCTGGCCGGCGCTGCTGCTGGCACCGCTCTGGGCGCGCTGGCTGATCCTGGTCGCCGCGCGGCGACCGTCAGCGCGTCCGGCCGGAATGGGCGCCAGCTTGGGGCCAATACTCGATACACGGCAGCTGGTGCTGGCCGCGCTGCTGCCGATCGCGCTGACCAGCAGCGTAGGCGTGTGGCACTGGCCGGTGATTGCGGCGACAGGCGCAGCGGCGCTGGCCACGCTGGGTGTGCTGTGGCTGGCACAGCAACGGCTGGGCGGCGTCACCGGCGATGTCTTCGGTGCCGTGGTCGAAGTAAGTGAGGCAATCTTTCTGTGCGTGGCGAGTGTACAGTGGTAGGCCGATTGGCGGGTGCCGTGGCGCGTCCAAAGAGAAAAGCCAGCGGCCGCTGTAGTTTGGCAAACTCGTTCATCCATCCGTTACACTACGATAACACCGGCCATAATGACGGGCGCCACGCGTGGGGAGTATAGCAAACAAATTCAGCTGTGTTACCTTTGCCCTATGTCCGGAGTCGGGCACGGCGCTGTCAGTGGAGAAAGAGCAGCAACGATTGTGAGCAACAATACCCCTATCCTGGCCATCACCATGGGCGACGGCGCCGGCATTGGGCCGGAGATCGTAGTCAAGGCGCTGAGCCAGGCCAAGGTGCGCGAATTGTGCCGCCCGCTAGTCATCGGCGACGTAATGACCCTCTCCCGCAGCCTGCAATTTGTGCCGGGCAACGTGCATCCGCGCATTGTGCCGGTGACGAAACCAGCAGATGTTGATTGGCACGACGTGACAGCGATCCCGGTCCTTCAACCCGGCGATGCGCTGGCTGGTGTCAGACCAGGGCAGCTGTCAGCGGCAGCGGGGCGCGGCGCAGTAGAGTATGTGCTGGCGGCATGCGAGCTGGCGAAGCGCGGCGCAGTGGCCGGCATCGTGACTGCACCACTCAACAAGGAAGCCATGCGCCTGGCCGGTTACCCCCATCCGGGCCACACCGAGTTGCTCGCCGAGCAGTTCGGTGTCAAGCACTACTCGCTAGTCCTGTCCGCGCGCGGGCAATTCATCTTTCACGTGACGACGCATGTTTCGTTGCGCCGCGCCCTCGATCTGATCACTCGGGAGCGCATACTCAGCCAGATTCGGCTAGCCCATCTGCTGGCCGGTGCACTAGGTCATGGAGACCAACCCATCGCCGTGGCCGGCGTCAATCCCCATGCTGGTGAAGGGGGTCTCTTTGGCGACGAAGAGATTACTACGATTGGGCCGGCAGTGAGCGCAGCGCAGAAGGAAAAGATTCCGGCGATTGGTCCACTGCCAGCGGACGTGCTCTTTCCGCGCGCGGCACAAGGTCGTTATCGCTTCGTCATTGCCATGTACCATGACCAGGGCCACACAGTCTTCAAGACGCTCTATTTTGACGAGGGCGTGAATGTCACCGTGGGGCTGCCGACGATCCGCACCTCCGTCGATCATGGCACGGCCTTCGACATTGCAGGTCGGGGTATCGCCAGTACGGCCAGCCTGGTCGAAGCGATCCGGTTGGCAGCACAGCTAGGGCCGAAATGGACTGAGATTCACGCTGCGGCGCAGCTTGCCATCACCGATTGAATCAAGGACTGGTTGAAAAAGACTCGCTTGCCCAGCAGCCAGTTCAGACGGCTGGCACGCCCCAGCAACCCGGCCTGCTAGCCGTCGCTGTCGGCGGCCGGATCGATATCGGCAGGCACGATGAACAGCGGCACAGCCATGAGATCGGCGGCGCTCTCCGTAGGGTCGAGGTGCAGGTGTGCGCCGAAGCGCTGCCCGGTCATCATGCGGCGCAGACGCGCAACAAAATCGGACCGGCTGAATCGTTTTCTGGTTTAGAACGAAACGAGCCAGCGTGCGACGGTCAAGCCCGAATAGGCCGCCAGCAGGCCAACGGCATTGTTGGCCAGCACGTTGATCAACGCCGATCCGATGCTGCCGTCACGCAGCAGGAAGAGCGTCTCGACAGAAAAAGACGAAAAAGTCGTGAATGCACCCAGAAAGCCGACCGTCAGCATGAGGCGCACTTCGGTCGAGACAGCCAGCCGTTCCGTGGTCAGGATCACGAGCAAGCCGAGCAAAAAACTGCCGGCGATGTTGACAATCAGCGTGCCGTAGGGAAAACCGGTGCCCAGCAAGCGAGCAGCCCACTGCCCCACCCCATAGCGAGCAGTGGCGCCGAACACAGCGCCCGCTGCGATCCAAATCATCTGCGGCATCGTTTAGTTTCCCTTCCTACCGGGATCCCTGTACATCTGTTTTACGCCTGCCCGAGTCCTGGCCAGACTGGCGTGTCTGACCAGAGGCTGGAACTCACCCTAAAACTTGAGCGTAAAAAGGACGGCAGTTGCCGGCAGCAGCGTGGCTCCTCGCTCGCACCTCATAGCGGCAAGCCGAGTACGCAGAGAGGGACCCGAATCCAGCAATTCTGCGCAATCGAATGTTGTGCTCAGGGCAAGTCAGTTCTCGACCTGCTGAAACTCGCTGTTCACCACCTGATAAATCCAAATCCGCGGGTTGACGAGGTCGCCGTCCGGCTCGAAACGCAATGAACTGAGCAGCGTGTCGAAGGAATCGCTGCGCAGCTTCTCTTCAATAGCGGCTCGTTCCAGTGCCCCAGCCTTGTTCGCCGCCTCGGCCAGCACCTGCATAGCCACGTAACCGTTGACCGAGTAGGTGTCCGGGTTACGGTACTCGACTGCCTGGTAGGCCTCGATCCAGCGCTCATCGGCAGCGTTGCGTGGACTGGGTGCAAAGGCGTTGACGTACATGCCCTCGGCTGTGCCGTTCGCTTCGTCGATGGTCGCAGCCAGAAAGGCACCGTCGCTGGCCAGCATGGGCACATCGACGCCAGCCTCGATCAGTGCTGCGCGCAAGTAGGGCGCCTCGATCTCATAGCCGGCATAGAAGATGGCATCGACACCGGCATTTTTCACCTGCGCCACCTCTTGCGTGTACAGGCTCTGTCCTTCAGCAACCTCGATCTGAAGCGGCACCTGCGCGCCCCTCGCTTCCAGGTCATCGATCAGCGATGCAGCCAATCCCTGGCCGTAGCCCGTGTTGTTGAAGAGGACAGCGACTTTGCCGGCATTCAGCTCATCGACCAGAAAGTCGGCGCTGACCCTGGCCTGCACACTGTCGTTGGCGTTGACGCGGAAGAAGTTGTCATAGTTACGTTCGGTCAGGCTCTGCTCGGAGGCAGTTGCGGAGACCACGACAATCGGCAGGTCTTTGTAGACGGCCATGGCGGCCTCAGTCTGGCCGCTGTTCAGGTGGCCAATAACCCCCAGCACGCGATCGCCGCGCTCGATGGCCTGGCGCACGTCCTCCGTGCGAGCCAGGGCGACGTCGCTGTCCGATTCATCGTCCAGCGGCCGCACGACGATGCGATAGCCGAGCAGCCCACCTGCGTTGTTGATTTCAGCCGCAGCGAGACGCACTCCACCCAGAACTGTCTGGCCACCATTGGCCTGAAAGCCACTCAGCGGCACCGCCACGTAGACGATGACATCCCCACCATCGGGCGTGCCGCTACCACCACAGGCCGTCGTCACCGCCAGCGCAATCAGCAGGATTGTTGCCAGGAAACGCTTGTTCATCATGCCTCTTACCCGCCATCTCATCTGTTCGTAATCCACAGGCAAGATGCCGCTAAAGTGATGGGATTTAGAAACCAGGATTTTCGGGCACTGCCGCTGCCGAGAGGGCGAACTTGCAAATTCCCGGTTTCTATCGACCTTTCCTTTAGGCAGGTGCCTGTGTCCCGTAGTCGTAGACTTCATTCAAGCCGGCTACCAGGTCATCAAGCCGCTTGACCTGCTCCTGGATGTCAGAGCGCAGCCGCTCGGCACGCCCGCTGTTGATTGCCTCAGCGTTCAGCAACTGTACCTGACTGTAGACGGTAGCCAGCGCCGTCAGGCTTTGATCCATCTGCAGTTGTGCCTGCTGCATGCGCGCATCGAGCTGGCGCAGGGTTTGCCACTGGGTACTCTTGCTTGCGATGACCTGATCGAGCTGACTCTGCACAGCCGGATTCTGCTCACGCTGGCGTTGCCCCGTCAGCCGCTGCAGTTCTTGGGGAAGGTCGCTCCGCTCACGGGCAAGCAGATCGTCGGCCAGGTAGGAATCGAGGCGCAGCGCAAGTTGGTAGATATTACTCACCCACTCGCTGAGTTGATTGGCGGCATCCTCCAGCCGATCCCGGATCAGACCCGCCTGCTGCTTGCGCACCTGCAACTCGATACGGCGCTGGTACTCCAGCGCCTCCTCGACTTCCTTGCGCAACGCCTTTTCTTTGACATTCTTCGGATCGAACTTCTCTTGGTAGAGTTCGAGCAAGACGCGTGCGTTGCTCTCGGCGTCGGAGACGCTCGAGTAGATGACCAGGCCGAGCGCCACGAGACCCAATACCAGCCACAGCTCGCGCGGCAGGCCCAACGGCCCGGGCGCCAGGAAATAGACAACCAGAGTCAGCGCAATCACCGCTGCACTCTCCCAACGAAAGACAGCATATTGCAGGATATTATTGCGCGCCTGTTTTTGAACTTCCGAACGAATCTCTGACATGGTCGCCACTAGAAATAGGTTGAGATGATGCGGTACAACTCTTCGATGTCAGCTTCACCGGCGCGGCGGAATTGACCGCCGCCAATACGCGCCATTGCGGAAAGCGTCTCCTCATCCGCATCATCGCCAAAGCCGATAGTGAAGATGACGATGGGCAGCGACGGATTCTGACGCACAAGTGCCTGCAAGTCGTAGAGATCATAGCCGCTCTCGTTCTCCAGACCGTCAGTCATCACGACCACAGCGTTGATGGCATCCGGCTGCTCCTCGCGCTGAAGCGTCGCCACGGCGGCGTAGACAGCGTCAATCAGTGCAGTGCCGCCTGCAGCTTCCATGCGATCGATCATGCCATTCAACTGCTGGCGCGTGCCATAGTCAAGTGTGGCAAGCAGGCTGTAGTCTTTGAGACCACTGCCAAATTCGACGATACCGACCCGATCGCGGTCGCCGGCAATCTGTTCCAGAAACGCCTTCAACGCCGACTGAGCTGCAAGCAACTTCGAGCCTTCCATACTACCACTCGTGTCCACGACCAAGTAGACGTTGGTCGGGCGCTTGGTATAATACCAGTAGTCACGCACGACATCGACAACCTCAGGCGACGGCATCTGCAGTGTCGTCTGAGGCTCACGCCAATCGACGGCATTGTTGTTGGCGAACGGGCTGTCCGAACCATCCAGGGCGATGCTTAGGTCAGCGGGACGATAGCCGGCGGCCAGCAGGCGCTGTTGCGCATCAACGCCGGTCAAAAACTCGGAGAACGCCTGATAGGTTCGCTGCTGGTTCTTGGTCACCGCCGGCTCACCTTCGCTCTGACCGAGTTCAAGCAAAGCCAGCGGGTGGTCGGTCCACAGCGTACCTTCGGCTGGATAGAGCGCGATCAACCGCTCGTTCGGATTCTGGCGATTCCAATCGAGGACAATGCGCTCCTGCGCCACAAAAAGGTCCAGAAAGTTGCGCCCCTCATCCTTGAGTTGCTCGACTACCCGATCCTCGTTCTCACCGTAGAAGCGCACGGTGCCCTCCACGGCCTTGACGTACTCCAGCGTAGCTGGGTCGGTGGCTGCTTCCACGGTCAGCCCACGCGTCAGCCCCGCACCGGCATAAAACTCGGCAAGAACAGCCAGCAAGCCACTGGCATGCTTCGTATTGGCGTGGCTCCACTTGAAGTCAGGATCTTGCGTCGCACGCTGCTGCACATCCTGCCAGCTCACCGGTTTGTCCGGCCAGCCAAGTCGCCGGGCCACATCCTCCCAGGCAGCCAACACGATGGGACTCACCGCATAGCGCGTCTGCACACTGATCCGGCGCTGGCCAATCGGCATCACCCTGTCCTGATCGGCGTCTTCTGCGGTGCGCTCAGCCCACAATTGCTCCAGCCGGTCCAACCAGAGGGCGCTGTCCGGTGAGATGGCTTGAAAGGGCGGGATCTGCATAGCCGTCTGCACCATCGCCTCGGGATCGTAGGGGACGACACTCACCTTGAGACTCTTGCCGTCCGGCGCACGCAGGGACTGGGCGTTGAAAGATTCGGCCAAGTCAGACAGGACAGGCGCCATGACGGGCGAAACGGCGATGGTCAGTTCGGCGCTATCCATTTCCCATGAAACGGCCGGCGATGCAGGCGTCTCCCCACCATCGGTGAAGAAGCCGACGAGGGACGTGATGGTGTTGAAGGCAACGATGCTGGCACAGCCCAACAGGATCAAAACAACGACGGCGATAATCCACAGTGCGGCGCTGTGCTGCTGCTTGCTAGCGGGGCGAGGCATACGTCTGCTCATGGCGTGCGCCTCACTGATTCACATTCAGCTCAAACCAGCGCAGCAACGCTAGCAGCGTATCGCGATCCGGGCTGCGCATGGCCGTCGTGCGCGGAACAACCGGCAGTACACCGCGGTCACCCCACTTGGTGAAAAGACTCTCTTCTGTGGCGTCGACTGGGATGTTGGGATTAGCTGGGCGCAGGCCGTAAGTCAGGGCAGCCTTCTGCTGTTCGTCACCGAGCAGGAAGCGCTGGAACTCAAGTGCAGCGTTCTTCTGCAGTGCAGTCGTCTCCGGGCCAACCCATACTGAGAAGGGGAAGTCGAACCAAGTAACGTACTTGGGATAGTAGAGGGCGAGCGGGTCTTCCCAGCGCGTGAGAATGCCCTGCATGTTTTGCAGGAGATCACTCTCTAGCAGCTGGCCGCCGTCGCCGACGCTGTAGCCGAAAAGAGCGAAGTCCTCGGCGGTGTACGCGCTGGAACTGCTAAAATCAGTCACTGCACCCATGAGTTCCTTGAGCCACTCCTGAAATTCAGGATTGACGACATCTTCAACCGAAATGTTAGTGCGATCGTAGTACTCACCGGCCGCAGCGATCATGGCTGCCAGGCCGCCGACGTTGCGTGAGGGGTTGGGCACGACAAGCTTGAAGAAGCCCCATGCCGGCTCGCCGCCCAGCTCTGGCCAACCGCCAGCTGCAGTTGCCGCATCATGAATGACGTTCCAGTTAATTTCGCCGTACTTCTCTTCGATCACTTCAGCGCGGCTGTTATACAGTCCCCAGTTGAAGAGACTAATGGCGATAGGGCGGGCACGGTACTCACCATCGGTCAGGAAGACATCACGCCCCAGGCGCTCCTTGTAGGCAGCGTTGGCCAACTCGACCAAGTAGCGGCTGTCAGGGATCCAGGCAACCGGGAAATTTGCCAGTTGCTCACGTTCGGCATCGGTAAGGTCTTCAGGGCGTTGGTCGGCAGCCAGCGCGCCATATTCGTCGCGGTCCCAACGCCCAAGGGCCGTCAGGCCGTCGACAGCCTCCACCTGCACCTGAATCGGCACGCCATCGACGCTACGCTCATCCGCATTGAACTGGTCAGCAGCAGCACGCACCCACGGTTCGATCGGCAGCGAAGTCAGGATGCGGATCGTGACCGTGTCAGGGCGATCTACTGTCAGGGCGGTTCCGCCCGGGGTG
>CAIRNL010000759.1 GCA_903879975.1 uncultured Chloroflexota bacterium
GAAGATTAGCACAGCCGTCCGTCGCCTGTCAAATCTTGATCGAAGGCAAATGGGACTACTTCATGTTTGGGGAGACGCGCGCGCCCAGGGTAGAGAACAGACGAACTGCTGGGATGTGGCTAGAAGAGGCTCAACTGCCGTTGCGCCAAGTTGCCATCCAGCAGCATGTATGGGGCTGCCTTTTGCACGTCGCGCAGGCCCAGCGCACGCAGGTGGCCCATCTCGCGAATGTGCCGGTGGCGCCGCTCGCGCAGGATCGCGTCGGCTGTCTTTGGCCCGATACCTGGTACGCGCAGCAACTCGCTGCGTTCCGCGCGGTTGACCTCGACCGGCGCCTCGCGCAGGTTCTCTTGTGCCCATGCCAGCTTGGGGTCTACATCCAGCGGCAAGTTGGCGCTGGATAGGAAGGGCAAATCTTCCACGCTCCACCCGTAGTCGCGCAGCAGGAAGCTGGCCTGGTAGAGCCGGAATGTACGCTGGTGTGAGACGGACGCCAGGTGCTCGAAGGGGGTCTGGCTCACCGGATTGAAAGCTATGAAGTAGGCACGGCGCAGGCCGAGCTGGGTGTACAGATGGTCGCTGGTGTGCAGCAGTTCCAGGTCCGTGTCGCCCACTGCGCCGACGACGAACTGGGTCACGACGCTGGCGCGCAGCGCTTCTTCACGGCGCAGCCGGCTGATCCACTGCAGGCGCGGAAAGAGTTCATTCCAGTAATCCTTCTTGGGCGCCAGGGCAGCCAGTCGCTCGGCAGTGGCGCCTTCCAGGTTGATGGAGACGCGGTCGGCCAACTGCATGGCTCGGCGCACCTGATCGTACTCAGCGCCGGGCATAATCTTGAGATGGATATAGCCGCGGTAGCCGTACTGCTTGCGCAGAATCTCAGCGGTGCCGAGGATTTTGTCCTGCGTCTGTGCACCCCCCTTGATTATTCCGGAAGAAAGAAACAGTCCTTCCACCAACCCGGCGCGCTGGATGGTATCATAGGTTTTGGCCATCTCATCGGGCGTGTAGGAGACGCGTTGTGTCTTGTTGCGGCCGGCGCGGAATGGACAGTAGAAGCAGTTGCGTTCGCACGCGGTCGTCATCATCGCTTTGAGGATCGGCTTTGGTCCCGACGGCGTGGAGACGTCGGCAATGCAGGGTAACGGCTTAGGCGGGCGCGGCTGTGCGCCTGCCGTTTCGGCCATAGGCTGATCGCCGGCCGGCTCGAACTGTGTGGCGTCTTCGAGCAGCGAAAGTTTCTGAATCGAATCGGGAACCATGCGGAAATTCATGATCGTATGATACGAACGTTTGTTCTTTTTGTAAAATCACGGAGCAAGGTTGATGCGGGCAGTGATTCAACGCGTCTCTTCGGCGCAGGTAAGTGTGGGCGGGCAGGTGGTCGGGCAGATCGGTCTCGGGTTTCTGGTGTTGCTCGGCATTGCCCCCAGCGACGGTGAGCAGGAGGCGCAGTATCTGGCCCGCAAAATCGTTGGGCTGCGCGTTTTTGACGACAATGATGGTAAAATGAATTTGGCGCTTGCCGACGTGGGCGGGAGCGTGCTGGCGGTGAGCCAGTTCACACTGTACGGGGACGTGCGCAAGGGGCGCCGCCCCAGCTTTATCGGTGCCGCTCGCCCCGAACATGCGGAACCGCTCTACGAGTGCTTCTGCCGGATGTTGGCTGCCGAGGGTGTCGCCGTACAACAAGGTGTTTTTCAGGCGCACATGCAAATTTCCCTGGTCAACACGGGTCCGGTGACCCTCTGGATGGATACGGCGCAACTCATGGTTGGATGATTCTCCTGCAGGAGTGACATTTTTTACCAATCTTCCAGGTGCAGATCCGGCTCAGCGGCTGCGCCCCCTTGATTGATAGAGGTGAACGA
>CAIRNL010000760.1 GCA_903879975.1 uncultured Chloroflexota bacterium
CCTGGAGCCAGTTTGTTCACCAAATACTCCTGGCATTCCTGCTCTTTGCCCTGCTGCATGTCGTAACTGATCAGCACTTTGACCATCGCGTACCTCCCCATCTCTATCAGCAGCGTGCTATCCCAGGCATGGCGCCGCTGCCGAATCACCTTCTCCTCTCAGTCTATCATAGAGAAGGTCAATGAATGCAAGACAAATTCCGGTCGCAGATGCAGCGTGTTCCTAGCAGTGAAGTGTACAGGAAAAGGGAGGGTCAATCGCCGGCCAACGCCAGCACATCGGCGAGTTCCACTTCGGCCTCACGCTGGAATTGCTCGATCGAAATCGTGCGAAAGAGCAACATCGCCACGCCCAGCCCTGCGATTTCAATTGCGAAAACGGCCATGTAGCCAAGCACAGCATCGCCGGTGAGCAGGTACGCCAGGTCGCGGAAGAGCGCACCGCCGATCGTGCCAAGTGACTGGGCGAGAAAATTGGCCACACCCCAGGCCCCCATGTACAGTCCGACAGATTGCGGGATCGTCATGTCCAGCATGAAGCTGAGATTGCTGACAGTCATCAAGCCGCTGCCCAGACCGAGGAAAAAAACAGCTGCGTAGAAAAAAGGAGCGTTGTGCAGGGCGCCCGCCACCATGATTGCGGCGAACGCGAGCATGGTGATCCCTGCGCCAGCATTGGCGTTGGCACGCTTGCCAAAGCGATAAACCAGGCCCAGTCCTCCCACCAGCGTCACAAAGACACCGACACCCCAGATTGCCTCCAGCCGTGTGGTGGCGCTCACGGAAAGGTTGAGCGCATCGGCCGCAAAGGGTTCCAACAGAACATCTTGCGCGCGAATTCCAATGAGGACGAGCAGTAGATAGACAAAAAAGCGTCTGGCGGTCGCATTCCCACTCAACGCACGCAAGGCGGCGACAGGGTTGTCGGCTGTGTTGCGCACGACGCGCGCAGGCTCAGCAGCCACTTCGATGCCTGCCGAACCAACCAGGACCAGCAGCGTTGCGACAAGCCAGACCCCTCCCAAAGCCGTATAAAGGCCCGTTACAGACGCATCGTCCGCCAACGCACGCGAGAGAAGAATGCTGGCGAAAATTGTGGACAAAATCATCGCTGTCCACATCGTGCCGACGGTTGCTGTCCGCCAACCTTTACGCGCAGTTTCGGTCAGTTCGCTGGCCAGCGACAGATAGCTCACCGACGCCACATTGACGCCGACCCCCCACAAGGTAAAGATCGCAGTGGAGGCAATCAATCCAGGCCAGAAGTTCTCATCCAACAAATAGGCAGCGTGCGCGGCCATGTAGCTGCCAAAGGAGGCCATGAGGCCGCCCGCAAGAATCCACGGGGAGCGATGCAACCCCCACACAGGATGGCGGTCTGTCCAGTTTCCGACAAATACCTGGAGTGGGGACAAGAGATAGGGCAACGCAACCAGCGTTCCTACCAGCACGGCCGGCATCCCCATATCGGCGATCATAATGCGGTTCAGCGTCCCTGTAATAGGAACCACTGTGAGCGACACCCCCACATGGACGAGTGAGAGTTGGATGACGCAACGTATATTCATTGAGAAAGGCCCCAGGATCGACGAGTCCGCCATACCCTAACATCGCTTTCCATAGTTTTCAATCTGCCGGACGACCCCTTGAGCAGTATGACACAATCAGCGCGCCGGATCGGTGCGTGGGATCGCATTCTGCTGCAGGGAGCAGGGGGCCCTGCACCCCATTGTGGAAATCTGATGGGAAAAGGCAAGAGAAAGTGCAGGGCTACAGCAGTATACTGAGAAACCGCGCTGCGGATCGTCGCCCCCCTGCCTGCGTCGATCGCCAAGAGACTCGGTTCTGCGCGCGAAC
>CAIRNL010000761.1 GCA_903879975.1 uncultured Chloroflexota bacterium
CACTGCGATGGTTTTGCGCTCCACGCCTACACGCACGGAGCGGACCCCTCGCTGGTGGCCAGTCCGGCGCGTATGGCGCCGCCCTTCCAGAGCCGCCATCAGCATTTCCGCACCTATCTGGACTTTTTGGGTGCCGTACCGGCTGAGATGCGCCATCTAGCGGCGTTCATTGCGGAAGCGGGGCAGGTGCAACCATGGGTCAACCAGAACCTGGGCTGGGTTCAGGCTCTGTACGGTGAGGTCGACGTATGGAACCGGCAGCCCACCAACCAGCAGATTCGCGCGGTGGTCCTCTATCGCTGGCCGGTGCTCGATCGTTGGCATATCGATGGGAAGCAAGAAGTCATTGACGACTTTTGCCGTGCGCTGGCCAACGACTACCAGTGGCGCGGCGCAACTGCTGTGGCTGCAGCGACGCGGAGTGACGCCGCGCAACCCGCGATTGAGCCGGCAATTGGCACGCCGGCGGAAACTGCGCCGGCGCCTGTAGCGGAGACGACTCCGCCCGTTGTGCCGGCCAGGGAGCGCAGGGAGCGTGCGCGCAAGGCGCCGCCGGCGCCGCCCTATGCCATCGAGTGGGTTTCCGACACTTTCCCAGCGCGCCTGACGGCTGGCCAGATCATTGTTGTGCCCATCTCAGTGCGCAATGGGGGGACGATGACATGGAGCTGGGGTGGGGGCAATCCGTTTCGTCTTGGTTACCGCTACTATCGTAACCGCAAGATGCTACCCCTGTTGCCTGCCAAGGATCTGCGCACTGACGTTCCCGACGACGTGATGCCTGGCCAGACAGTCGTCATTCCGGCGCGCATTGCGCTGCCTGACGAGCCGGGCAACTATACGTTGGAGTTGGATTTAGTGCAGGAGGGGGTCACGTGGTTCAAGGAGCGGGGTGCCACGGTTTTGACCCGCTGGTTGACCGTTGAACCGCCTCAACCTGACGAGCAGTCTGCACGTCGCGATGACGTCAAGCTGCCTGTGCGGCTCTTCACCGACATTTCGACGCGTCTGCCGCGCAGCGCCGCCCCGTATGCGCGGCGCAACATGAATCAGGTGCGCTACATCGTCGTGAGCCAGACGGGCGCGCACCCGCTGCTGAGCCTTGATCGCATTGCGCGGGCGCATGTCAAATGTGGCTATCCCGGCATTGCCTACGACTTCGTGGTGGATGCTGCCGGTGAGATTCTCAAGGTCAAGGACATTGAGAATGTCGCTCAGCCTGATCAGGTCTGGTCGGAGCAGGGGGTCAACGTCTGTCTTGCCGGCCTCTTTGACAGTGTATCGCCGCCGCTGGCCCAGCTCGATGCGGCTGGCCGCCTGTGCGCATGGCTGGCGCAGAACCTGGGTATGTCGGCTGATGCCATCGTGGGGCTGGGCGAGTTGATTTCGAGCGAGGGCCCTGGTGAGACCTTTTACAAGGGGCCGCGGTGGAAGGATATCCTGGCGCGCCAGGTGCGGCTGCATCTTGCTGCCCTGAGCGCCGGTGCCGGCGACAGCGAGCGCAATGCGGAGGTGGACCGTCTCCTAGCGGAAGTGCGCACGCATAACCAGGCACTGGTGCAGCAGGTAGAGGCTCTGACCCGGCATGAGGCCGAGATGGAGCGGACACTTGCCCGCGTGCAAGCGGACTTGACTGAGGCGCAGCGCCAGCTCGAGGAGCAGCCGGCCACCGGTGAAAGCGGTGCAGGGGGACTGCGCATGCTGGCCGTCTATGATCGGCTGCCGCGTGACGCGCGGCGCTACCGGCTGCGCAGCGACGAAGCAGTGCGCTACATCGTGATCCACGACACAGGCGCGCCCGCCGATACTGCGCTGGAGGAGCTAGCAAAGGTGCACCGCCGTGAGTGGCCGGGGCTGCTCTATGATTTCGTCATCGACAGCCGCGGTGTGATCCGCCAGACCCAGCCACTCGATGCTGTGCCCGATACACCGGAACCGTATGTCCGCGAGGCAATCAGCATCGCTTTTGC
>CAIRNL010000762.1 GCA_903879975.1 uncultured Chloroflexota bacterium
CCTGCATGACGCAATTCACTCGGCCAGTTCGCGCTCGCGAATCCCGATCAGATAGAGCAGGCCATCCAACCCCATATCTGAGATGGCGCCGCTGGCCTGGCGCCGCACGACCGGCTTGGCATGGAAGGCGATGCCCAGCCCCGCAATGCTGATCATGGGCAGGTCGTTAGCGCCATCGCCTACGGCAATGGTTTGCTCCAAGCGCAATCCCTCGGCTGCAGCGATCTGGCGCAGCAGAGCCGCCTTGCGCGGCCCATCCACGATCTCGCCCAGCACGCGGCCGGTGAGGCGACCGTCCTCAATCTCCAGTTGGTTGGCGTACATGTAGTCAAACCCAAGCTGTGTCTGCAAGCGCCGGCCAAAGTAGTCAAAGCCGCCGGAGATAATGCCGATCTTATAGCCCAGGCGCTTCAGTGTGTTCGTCACCAGCTCGGCGCCCTCAGTCAGGTGCAGGCGATCGGCGACCTTCTCCAGCGTCGATTCGGGCAGGCCGGCCAGCAGGCCGACGCGACGCGCCAGGCTCTGGCGGAAATCCAGTTCGCCGCGCATGGCTGCGGCGGTGATGGCCGCTACCTCGCTGCCTGCGCCGGCCTCCTTGGCCAGTTCGTCGATCACTTCGGCCTGGATCAGCGTCGAATCCATGTCAAAAACAACCAGTCTTCGGTTGCGCCGGTAGATATCGTCGACGTGGAAAGAAATGTCGACGCCCATCTCCGTCGAAATTTGCAGCAGCTGGGCGCGTATGGCCGTCTCGTCAGCCAGGCGCCCGCTGGCCGTTATCTGCACGCAGGCTCGCGGGGTGCGCGACGGGCTGCTGAGCGACGGCCGCCCCGACAGCCGTGTGATGACGTCGATATTGAGAGCCTGCGCGGCACAGACTGCAGCCACACTGGAGATCTGTGCCGCGCTGAGCTTCCGGCCAAGCAACGTGATGATATGACGTTGTTTACCCTGCTCGGCGACCCAGGTCTCGTAGTCGGCCAGCGTCGTTGGGCGAAAGCGTACCTCCACACCCAGTTCGTGGCCCGCGAAGAGCAGGTCCTTGAGCACAGGTGAGGCCTGGTGCTCCGCAGGAATCTCGACCAGCAGGCCGAGTGAAATGTAGTCATGGATGACTGCCTGGCCGATATCGAGGACGTTGACGCCATGCTCGGCCAGGACGCCGGTCACGCGCGCGACCAAGCCGGTGCGATCTTTGCCGGTCACGTTGACAAGGATAATTTCAGACATGTGTTTTCTACCCGACCCAGGAACGAAGAGGCTGCCGGCCACGATCCACTCTGCACATTCACTGCGGCGCCCGCGTCAGCGTATAGGCGGAACCGCCTGCAATGTCTGTGACCCGGCGGAAAGCGCCGTCTGGCCAGGTGATCTCCAGCGCCTCCACTGCGGCACCTGCCGGCACACCGAAGTGCGCCACCGGTGCATCGCCGCTGAGATAGCCGCTGCCGACACGGATGTCGCGTAGCTGCGCTCCACCGTCAGTCACCAGCCGCAGATGAGCGCCAATGGCGAACGGGTTTGCCGAGCCGGGCCAGCGTAGGCTGATCTGCAAGGGCGTACCGCTGCGGCAGAGCCGGTTCTCGAAAAGGC